>CALBGD010000332.1 GCA_937893735.1 uncultured Clostridia bacterium
GGGGAACGTTACTTTTCAGCTTTGCTATTACTTCGTTATCTTCATGCTCCCTGATGTAGTGTTATGCCTTTGCCTTGTAGTTCTCAAAGCCCTTGCTTTCAAGTTCTGATTCATTCCATACTGAATCAGACATTATATCTTCAATATCCGTATGATAAATCAGCTGCGTTCTGGGAATATACTTGATAAGGTCGCGGAGCGCTGTCCTAATACGCTCAAAATCACTAAGCCCCGCATTGTTCAGATATTCTGTATGAAGTAACTGATTCAGCAGAGGTTTCTGTGCCGTTATTGCCGGAATATTTCCTACCTCGGCAAGCGAACTTGCCTTTTTCAGCAGGTCAGTACGTCCACGGGTATATTTATCACCGCAAAGCAGCTTGAATTCAAGCATATACATCAGATAGTCGAAACGCAGCGCCTTTGCTTCGTCATCATAAGGCTGAATTAACGGTGCAACTTCGTTCTGCATCATTACTACATCTTCATAGGTCAGGGTCTTGTACTTCTCAGGGTCGGAATACATCTCGACATATTTCAAGTGCTGACGTACAGCAAAGTTATCTCGGTTCAGTTCACGAACTTTTTCGAGCATATCGCTGACAAGCTCCTGCCGGAATTTTATCAGATCGTCGGTTTGATAATCCAGCGCCTGTAACTTCAGCGCAAGCTCCGCCTTAACGCTGAACAGTGCAGTCTGTAATGAAACTACTGCCTTGCTTTCAGTATTGCCGCCCATTCGGAAAAATTCGAAATTCCTACAGAAATCAAAGATGTAGAACCTTTTCTTGTCCTCGCCGTCAATCAGACCAGGACAAAGACGAGTTCCTCTGCCTATCATCTGCCAGAATTTTGCGCGGCTCATTACTTTCTTAATGAATACGAGATTAACCACTTCCGGCACATCAATTCCTGTATCGAGCATATCAACGGAAATCGCAATCTGCGGCAGTTTATTCGGGTCGGAGAAATCATCAATCAGTGACTGTGCGTACTTCGTTTTGTTGTCAATAACCGAAGCATAATTTACGAGATTAGGATATTCTTTATTGAATATTTCAAGAATTTTTTCAGCGTGATTGTGATTCTTGGCAAAGATTATTGTCTTGCCGATTTTGCTGCCGTAATCAACTTTAATCCCGTTCGTCATAAACGTGTCAAGCACTTTTCGGATAGTGTCGGCATTGAATACCCAATCATTAAGTGCTGATGAAGAAATGCAGTCCGGTAAATCTCCGTCCTGCCCAATGAACGTGTCCTCATATGTCTGCTTGCCTTCTTCGGAAAGCTGGTCGTACCTTATGCCATCGTCAAGAAATTTGAGGTTGGTTTCAATGGACATGAAGTCCACCAGATAACCGTCTGCGACAGCCTGTTTTAAATCGTAATGATAGATTGGACGACCGTTCGGAAGTTCAAAAATCTCATATGTGTTCTTGTCGATGTCGTCCTTTGGAGTTGCCGTTAGTCCAACAAGCGGAGCGTCAAAATACGTGAAGATATCCTGATACTTGTTGTATATAGAACGGTGAGCTTCATCGCATATCACAAAGTCGAAATGCCCCGGAGTATACAGTTTTCCAACGTCATCGCACACGGAGTCAATGCAGTTCATCATTGTGGGATAGGTGGAAAAAACGCAGTGTGCGTTGTAGTTTTGCTTATCCTCGCAGAGGTTAGTAACTGATAGATTCGGCAGGAGATTCACAAAGCTGCGCTTAGCTTGCGTTACAAGCGAAGTTCGGTCCGCAAGGAACAGGATATTTTTCACCCAGCCGTGATTCAGCAGGACATCGCAGAGTGAGATCACCGTGCGGGTCTTTCCACTTCCGGTAGCCATTACCAACAGCGCCTTTCTGCGGTTTTCCTTGTCAAATGCGTCGCAGACAGCGCGCACTGCGCCCTCCTGATAGTAGCGCCCCGCAATGCTCTTATTGACAGTGACATTGGCAAGGCTTGTCCGCATGGAACGCAGATTGAACAGCTTTTCCAGGTCACGTTTGGAATAAATACAAGACACGCGCCGCTCAGGGTATGTGTTGTCCACAATGCGCGATTCAAAGCCATTTGTAAGGAATACTACCGGACGTCTGCCGTACTTCTTTTCGAGAATATCCGCATACAGTTTCGCCTGATTGCGACCGACCGCAGGATCCTCACAGGTGCGCTTTGCCTCGATTATTGCGAGAGGACGACCATCATCGCCGAACAACACATAATCAGCATAGCCTTTGCCGGACTGGTTCGGCATTCCGGTTAGCTCCATCTCGTTTATCCAGTCCTTGCCCTCGGTCCAACCGGCTTCTTCGAGCATGGAATCTATGTACACCTTGCGAGTCTTGTACTCTGAGATTTCAAGAGGTTTCGGAACATACGTCTTGCTCTGTTCCTCGCGGCGAGCCGTGAGTTCATCACGGAGTTTACGGTTTTCCTCCATGAGCTTTTGCAGGTCAAGCTGTATCTGCTGGTCTACGACTGGTTCATTGTGCTTTGTGAGCAAAGCGCGGTCAAAATCCGTCTGGACATACTTCCCCTGCGGAGAATACATATATGCAAGGCAATCCATGAACCAGAACAGGTTTTCAAGGCACAGCTCCGCCTGTTCAGCGGTAATTTTTTTATCGGAGTGAGCGGCGATGTTCCCTATACGGCGAATGAGATCCATTCTGTTCCACATATCGTCACCGACAATATCACGGAACGTTCTGTCATTTAGCAGGTTTACGAGTGTAGCGCTCTGCGGAGGCTCAAGGTCGTGGTCAACCGAGTACATCCACTTTACCCCATCTTCCAGAGCTGCACGACAGGTAAGTGCGCAGGATGCTGTATTTATGGAGTATATCTTTTCGGCAGCGATGGCTTTTTCGGCGAATGGCGCGTATGCCTTGTCGCAGGACAGAAGAAAGTCAAAGTTGGTCACAGAACATCATCCTTTCATTTTACTGGTTTATTGTGTAAAACAATGTAAGAACTGCAATAATCAATGCTGCAAAACTTGACATCCCGGAAAAAATTGAAATAATAA
>CALBGD010000333.1 GCA_937893735.1 uncultured Clostridia bacterium
GAACTCGCTTATCACGGAGGTCTGTGCGTAGCCCTCCGGGCTGACCGTCATTCCTATCGGAAATCCCCTGCCGTGCAGGAGCTGTATCCCGGTCAGCGTGCCTATGGGTATGCTGATTTCGATGTCGCTCATGCGGTCAAGCTCCCGCTCCAGGCGGTCGGAGATGTTGTTTTTCAGGCAGTTGACCCCGACTGCGTTGGTCTCGATGGAGCACACGGCTCCGGTTTCGTCCCGGGTGAGCTCCACAAGGCTGTCGTAGCTGATATCCTCGCGCTCCAGCTCGGCGCTTATGCTGTGGTTTATCATCGCGGAGACGGCGGCGTGGCACTCGTTGTAGTTGACGGTCTCCACCACCGGGCGGAACCCGAGGTCTGCGATGAACGCAAGCCCCACGATTATCATTGCCGCCGCTATCAGCTTCACACCGAGCTTTCTCAGGCGCGTGCGGGTCTTATCCTTTAACATGAACATCACCTCTGCATATTCTATGTCTATGCAGAGGTGTGCGTGAATCTGTACAGTTTGTACAGCTATTTACTATGGAGGGTATGGAGGGTTTACATAACCTTTTTACTAGAAATTCAGAAAGAAAAAATATATAAAAAGTATATAGTAACCCTCCATACCCTCCATAAGTAAAAAAATGGTACGCCGGGTGTGCCGGGTTTACTGACCCTTTTTTATATTTTTTCAAAGATATAATATATAATAATAAAGTATATAGCAACCCAGCATACCCGGCACAAATTCCAGAACTTGGTATAAAAGCGCAATTTCCAGATTGTGGGATGACGGGTATGACGGGTTTATATAACCCTTTTTATAAAATTTGAAAAACATAAATATATAAAAGAAGTTATAGTAAGCCGTCATACCCGTCACCCCTGGTATTTCCAGGGAAATATCAGTTATTTACGAATGCCTCGAAAGCCTTGTAGGCAGCCCACACATCGGTCTTTGCGGTTATCTCGAACGGGGCGTGCATTGAAAGCACCGGAACTCCCACGTCAATGGTGTTGACATCGAGGTTCGCGATATAGGCCGCAACGGTTCCGCCGCCGCCGTTGTCAACCTTGCCGAGCTCTCCGGTCTGCCAGATAACGCCGTTCTTATCGAGGAGCGTCCTTATCTCGCTGACGAACTCAGCGGAGGCGTCAGAGGTGCCGCTCTTTCCGCGGGAGCCTGTGTACTTGGTAACGCATACGCCGCCGTTCAGCAGGGCGCTGTTGCGCTTCTCGAACACATCGGGGAATGTCGGGTCGAACGCCGCGTTTACGTCCGCGGACAGGCAGCGTGAATTGTGGAGGACAGTCCTGCCCTTGATTCCGAACGTTGCCGCGAGGTCTGCGATGAAGTACTTGAGATAAGCGGAGCGGAGACCTGTGTTGCCGTCGGAGCCGGTCTCCTCCTTGTCGGTGAGGATAGCTACCGCTGTTCTTGCGGGGTTCT
>CALBGD010000334.1 GCA_937893735.1 uncultured Clostridia bacterium
CCGACGAAAATACCTATCACGAGCGAAAGCCCAATAGATATCAGCGACAGTCTGAGAGTCACCCACAGACCACCCCACAGACGGAGCATATTATTGCCCATGAAAAGGACTTCAATTCCCTGCACGGCGGACCCTCCTTTCAAGTATCGTGAATACTATGGAAATCGGGAGGATTATCACAAGGTAAGCCGCAACAAGCATTGTCAGAGCCTCTCCGGTGTTGTAGTACATACCGATGAGGTCCTTTGCAACGTACATCAGGTCTGCAAGGGAAACCGCGCTGAATACGCTGGTCTCTTTCAGCAGGAAGATAACGTTTGCGGCAAGCGCGGGGATAGAAACAGAAGCCGCCTGCGGCAGGATTATGTACCGCATGACCTGTCCTCTGCGAAGTCCAAGGCTTTCAGCGCTTTCAAGCTGTATCTTCCCGACGGATCTCAGTCCGCTGAGGAAGCTCTCAGCCATATAGCTTCCGCCGAGGAATGCAAGGCCGATAACGCCGCAAGCCTCGCTGGAGAGCAGCACGCCCGCCTTCGGAAGTCCGAAATACAGGAAAAACAACTGAACGATGAGAGGGGTGTTTCGCGACAGCTCAATGTAAACCGCCACTATCTGCCGCGCCACGGGAACCTTGTAATACTTCACCAGCGCGCATATAAGCCCTATCACGATCGACAGCAGGATACCGATAACGCCTATCGTCACCGTAAGCACGGCGGCTTCAACGTACATCGGCGTAAACCTCTGAATAAATGACCAGTCCCAGTCCACAAAATCACTCCGTTTATAGATTTGTCTTGTGTGCCGTGGAGATGTCAGCTCATTCACTGCTTCCCGGTGATTTGTATTATAGCACACAAAGCATATTGTGTCAATAGGTTTAGTGTAAATTGCTTTACAAAAACTTTCAACATGAAACTTAAAATTTGTGCAGTTGACCGGCAGCGCGCCGGCTATCCGCTTCATTATATGCTGGAAATCAGCAGAAAGCGCCGATTTTCAGCAGCATACTTATTAAGTATAGCACATTAGTGGGAATAATTCAAGGGGCAGGCACAAGAAAATTCTGTTTTTTTAATGGTATTGTTGTATTGTTAAAATCAGATATATTTCGGAAGCGTTTTTTGTGAAATGCAACAAAATGCAATATAAATTGCAGCTTTTTTCTAAACTGCGTGGTTTTTATTGCAGAAGCGACAATAAAGCCGTACAACAAGGAGGTATTTGATATGAAAAGATACAAGAGGATAATTGCGGCGATGCTGATGGCAGCGGCGGTAACGTCGGCTTTCCCGGCGGTGAGCGCGTCCGCGCAGGACAATGCAGAGGTAGTTGCGTTCGGGCAGGAAGCGCAGAAATGCAGCCTGAAAAACCTGAAAACCATTCTGTACCGCTATGACAGCAAGAACGGTACGCCTATCCTGAGAAAGACGCGGCTCATCAAAAAGTGCTTCATACTCGGAGAGGACGAGGCGCTGATAATTCCCAAGGGCGTTACTATGACCCTCAACGGCGGCGCGGTGATAAAAGGAAAAATCTACATTGAAAACGGCGGAAAGCTTGTGCTTAAGCGTTATTCCGTAGACCTGTACGGCTCCATAGTAAGCGATGGAACTGTTTCAGTGACAAATGGAACGCTCACCTGCTATGCGAGTTCGCTGCTTTACATCGGCGAGAAAGGAAAATTCGATTGCCCCGGCGGCTATGATCAGGAGGCAGAGATGTTCACCGGACAGATATGGAACGCCGCTCAGGCGGACACGATATGCCTTGGCAAAAATACTTACAACAACCCGCTATTTGACGGAACTCCCATCGCGGCAGTCGGCTATAACTATGTCTGCGACGGAACGCAGATAGAGAAGCTTGACAACGTGTCCGACCTCGCCGCACTTCTGCCGGGAGTCGTGGGATATGGCACATACAGCGGTATGGGCAGACGATTATTACGACGCTTACACGGTCATGTTTGCCGGAGGCGGAACGGTGAAGTATGTCGGCGACCCGGAAAAAGGCTGGAAATATATCGACGATGTTCCGGTAAGCTACTACACCGCACAGCTTAATAAGTACCGCGACCCAAGCTTTGAAATAGATTCCATTGATGAAATATAATATAGTAGGGAGGACGCGTGCCCTCCCTAGTTTTTATGCGTTTTTCTCCCACTTCATCAGAATATGCGGGATACCGTCCTCGTCAAATTCGTCCGAGATCTGCCGGAATCCGTTGACCTCGTAGAACGGCTTTGCATAGACCTGCGCCTCTATCGTTATGCTTTCGGAGCCGTAGAGCTCCTGCATTGCCTTGATCCCCGCCTGCATGAGCCGGCTCCCGAGCCCGCTGCGCCGCCGTGCGGAGATAACGCGTCCTATTGCGCCGTCCTCACGCACTACTCCCGGAGGAATCAGCCGCAGGTAGGCGGCAATGCCGTTTTCGTCCTCGAACCACAGGTGATATGAGCACTCGTCCAGACCGTCCAGTTCCGGGTAGGGGCAGTTTTGCTCCACCACAAACACATTGACGCGCAGCCGGAGTATCTCGTACAGCTCCTTTGCCGTGAGTTCGCTGAATTTCTTAAGTTTCTGTTCCATTTTAAAGATCCTTTCCTCCGAGCCTGAGCCATAGATTCGTGTGATATCCGAGCCTTGCGTACCAGTCGGAAACCCCGGTGTAATGTATGAATATCCGGTCAGAACCGCGCCCAAGCAGTTCAGCAGAAGCCCGCTTCACCATCTCCAGACCTATCCCGTGCCTGCGGAATTCCGGGACAGTGCCCACGCAGCCTATGCTCCCCATCTTTGAAGTTCCGCCCGAGAGCACGCATGAAACGTCCTCCTCCAGAATGCAGAAGGCGGCAATGTCTCCGCCGGAAACAGCGCATATCACCTCGCCGTCAGCAAAGTACTGCACCCAGTCCGGGTCAACCTTGGAAACTGCGTTCCTGACCGTTTCGTCCGCCTGCCGTATCTCAAAGCTGATTCCCGGAGTATCTGCGGGATTCAGGAGAAGCTCGTTCCTGCCGCCGGACATCTCCGCAATTTTATCTCCGAACGAGTAGCCGTGCTTCTCAAAAAACGGGACGCTTTCCTCCACCGCGCCGATAAACAGCCCGGATCCGGTATCGCCTGCCACCATTCGCGTGAAGCCCTGATTCCTGACATATTCCTCGGCAAGCCGAAGCAGCTCTGTTCCGGCTCCTCTTTTCCGTCCCTGCGGAGGAACGCATATCAGCCGCAGCTTATTGCCGTTTACAAGCGCGTATCCGCTTCCGAAGGTGAACAGCCTGCACCGTTCGAATTCCGACAGGTTCATAAATTGATTTTCGCTCAGACGGAGCTGCGGGAAGCACTCCCGGAATATTTCATAGTAGTTCATTTGTATCTCCCTATTTCGTGTTCCTGAATGCGGACGGTGTTATCCCCTCGTACCGCTTGAACAGCTTGCAGAAGTAGCTTTCCGAGCCGAAGCCGACTGTTTCCGCGATCTCTTCAATGCTGATATCAGTGGAGATGAGAAGCGATTTTGCCTCCTGAATGCGGCGCTTGGCGACGTACTCCATCGGACGCAGCTTCAGAATATTCCGGAAAAGCAGGC
>CALBGD010000335.1 GCA_937893735.1 uncultured Clostridia bacterium
GCCGCCCTCCTCCGAGGAGGCGTTCGCCCACATATCGGTTATCAGGAGCCCCACCGCCGTGGTGTTGCTGGTGCCGCGTATCACCTCGGACAGGGTGCGTATAACATACTCGTTAGTTTCGTAAAGCCAGTTCTCATAGCCGATTCCGGAGCCGCTCGCCATGTATTCCGCGAACATCTCCGGCGTGTCGGAGGTGTAGTAATCGTTGAGGATAATTCCCTCGCAGGCGTACTTCATCGCGAACTTGTGAGCCGCCGCCGCGAATCCTGCCCGGAGCCCTCCGCCCTGCGCGGTCACGTCCGCGATAAGGGAGTTTACGTCAAGCTGGACATACGCGTTGAAGCCGCTGTCATGCGCGTAGTCGATAACCGCGCCTAGCGCTCCCCTGCCGGAGCCCATATCGAGGTCGTAGCATTTTTCGCCCTCGCAGTCGGTGTTTATCACAACCGTGTTCATGTCGAAGCCGGAAAGCTCCTCAAACAGCGCAGGGAGCTCCTCCGCAAGGGAGGCGTCCGTCTGCTCGCCGGTGTAGAAATCCACCGTAGGAGTGAGCGATACCGCGCGCATTCCGTCCGGGAGGTAGACCATGCTCTCCCCGGTCATGAGGTCGGCGGCGGTCTCCTGCTCGGGTTCCTCGTCTATCAGCCCGGGCTGCGCTTCCTCCGTTGCCGGGAGCGCCGAAGCTGTTCCCGTCAGAATGCACAGCGTGAGCGCTGCGCTCGTCAGTCCTTTTATAAATCTGTTCATCTTATTTCCCCGTTATCAGATAAGCTCCTTAAGAGCCGAAATTTCCTTGTTCACCGCGGCGCTGACCGAGCTTTCCGGTGCGAAAACGCTGCGATAGCTGTACAGTGCGAATCCGCCGTAGCTCTGGCATTTCTTTGCCTCGGCGAGCTGGCGCGAGATTATGTCGCTGTTGTTTATCCACTCGTATTTCCCGCTGCCTGCCCACTTGTCCTCGCAGCCGACCTTCGACACCGAAAGTCCCGCGACTATCGGGATACCGCCCTTTACGCCGAGCGCCTCCCAGTCGTCAAGCGTGGATTTGTACGGCGCTGCGGAATTCTCAAAGCCGTAGTATATCTGCGGTATCATCATGTCGAGATACCCCGGGGTGGTGCACCATTTGCGCACGTCCGCATAGAGCTGCGTGTAGTTGTTCTCTATCCGTCCCTGAACGCTCACGCTGAAAACCGCCGTGGAGTTCGAATTCTTGACGGCGCTGTAAAGCTCAGACACCATTCTGTCGCAGTTCGCGAACCTGAAATCTTCAAGGCTGGAGGCTCCGCTGGCTTTGAACGCGCTGCTGTCGAACGAAGCGTCCGTTGTCGGGTAGAAATAGTCGTCAATATGGAGCCCGTCAACATCATAATTCGAAACTATCTCGGCGGCGCCATCGGCGATGTACTTTGTCACCTCGTCATAAGCGGGATTCAGGTAATAGGTGCCGTTTACATCCCCCGCGTACTTCCCCGCCATGCCGCCCGCAGTGGCGTATGTGTACACCGGATATCCCTTATAGCCGGATATCTGCGAGGTCCCGCAGGCTCTCAGCGGGTTTATCCATGCCTGAAAAGATATCCCGCGGGAGTGCGCCTCCTCTAT
>CALBGD010000336.1 GCA_937893735.1 uncultured Clostridia bacterium
TTCATCGGGTGGCGCTTTGCGATGATACGGCGCTTTCCGGGCATTGTAACATCAACTGCCTCTGTCTTTAAGCGAAGGTCAGTGAGAGCCGCTTTCAGGGATCCAGCCTTTTCCTTTACTGCGTTCTCGATATCAGCGCGGATATCGTTTGCAAGCTGTCCCATTACCGGGCGCTCCTCTGCGGGAAGTCCGCCCATCTGCTTCAAGATAGCGGTCAGCTCGCCCTTCTTGCCGAGGAATCTAACTCTGAGGTCGTCGATCTCCTTAATGTCAGCGCTGTCCTTGACCGCTTTGAGCGCTTCCTCTCTGATCGCCTGTAACTGTTCTTTCATCATTGGTTAAAATCAATCCTTCCCTGTCGGAATATTCAGCGCCCGCCTGCGGAACGCCTTTTCCTGACCCTGTACGCTGGCACAGAAGGTCATTTTTTATACATTTTCATGTGTCCATGACACGCCACATTATATTATAGCACACAGCCGTCAAAATTTCAAGCCCTGTTACGATAATTCACCGGGATTGACTTCCTCTGTCTGCGGCTGGTAGTCGCTGAACCGCACGGACATCAGCGTGTCCCTGCCCTCCCAGCGGCTTATGGTGTACTCCATATATTTCTCCGGAGTCGCCTGAATTCCGCTCACGCCTGCAACAGAAGCGATCGTCGGCGGAAGATATCCGACTATCAGAGTGTACACATCGCCGTCGTTCGAAACTGAAACGATCTGCGGCGAGTATGTCAGGTAGCGGATATTCTTGTTGGCCGCGTAGGTGTGGGAGTCCGGGTCGTAGGTGAAACGAACCTCGGCGGTGCCCACCGTCTGGTGCTCGAGGGATACCGACGAGCCGAAAAGCTCGCGGCAGGAAGCGCTGACGTTATACTCCGGAATGGTCAGCCCGCCCTCCTGATTCTCGAATTCCTTGGTGTCAGAATTAACGAGGATATTCCATATCGAACAGGATATCTTTGAGGAATCCGGTATCTCGTCTGCTTCCTCAAAGGGCGCGATATCGTTCACGACTACCGGGAAAATAAACTGCGCGAACTCGTTTTTCAGCGAGGTGTTATCCACAAGGTTCGAGGCTATCTGCGCAACAAATCTCACGGACGAAAAAACTCCGATTATTGCCATGACTATAACAAACACACCGAATCCGAAAAAGAAACGGCTGCGGCGCGGCTTTTCGGGTACGTTCTGCGCCGCGTCAGCACCAGAACCTAGCTCTGCTATATCGTTTTCTATATCGGGTTCCTGCTCCAGAGAACCGAAAAGCTCGTTTATAACGCGGCTGTTCTGGCTTTCTTTCTTTGGTTCCTGCTCCTGCACCGGCGCTTTCTGCGGCGCTGTATTTTTCGGTGCGGAGGATTTTTTTCTCTTTGCCATAGTTTCCTTTCTTAGCTTCTTATCTGACCATTGCCATTTATGAGGTATTTGTATGTCGTCAGCGCTTCAAGTCCCATGGGCCCCCTTGCGTGGAGCTTCTGCGTGGAAATTCCTATCTCAGCGCCAAGCCCGAACTCAAAGCCGTCAGTAAAGCGCGTGCTTGCATTCACATAGACTGCCGCCGCGTCAACTCTCTGCTGGAAAAGCTCCGCACTGCGCAGGCTCTGGGTAACTATGCACTCGCTGTGCTTGGTTCCAAAGCGCGCAATGTGCTCTATTGCCTCGTCGATGTCCTTCACGATTTTTGCGGACAGGCGGTAGTCGAGGAACTCCGTTGCGTAATCTACATCATCGGCTATCTTCTCGACCTCGATAAGCTTGGAAGTGGCTTCGTCGCCGCGTACTGCTACCTTTCCCTGCCACTTCTCCGCAAGCTTTCTGAACAGCTCGGGAGCCGCCTTTTCGTGGACGAGTATTCCCTCGATGGCGTTGCACACGGAGGGACGCTGTGTCTTGGCGTTATTGATTATCTCAACTGCCATGCCGATATCCGCGCTCTCGTCAACATAAACGTGGCAGTTGCCCTCGCCGGTCTGGATAACCGGAACAGTCGCATTCTGGACCACCGCGCGGATAAGTCCGCCGCCGCCGCGCGGGATCAGCAGGTCGATGTATTTGTTCAGCCTCATCATTGCGTTTGCAACATCGCGGGAGGTGTCCTCCACGAGCTGAACCGCGTTTTCATTGCAGCCGGAATCCTTCAGCGCCCTGCGCATAAGTCCGACAAGCGCCTTGTTGGAGTTTATCGCGTCGCTGCCGCCGCGGAGTATCACGGCGTTTCCTGCCTTGAAGCAGAGCGCTGCGGCGTCCACTGTTACGTTCGGGCGGGACTCGAAAATTATGCCTATCGTGCCGATAGGAACGCGCTTCTTAATAACGTGAAGTCCGTTCGGGAGGTCGCCGCCTCCTATCACTTCGCCGATAGGGTCAGGCAGGGAGATTACCTTGTCAACACCGTCCGCCATGCCGTTTATGCGGGCTTCGGTGAGTGTCAGGCGGTCTATCATCGCCTCGGACATACCGTTCTTTCTTGCAGCGTCAATATCCATCTGATTTGCGCCGATTATCTCGGTGACATGGGAGCGCAGAGCCGCTGAGATGGCTCCAAGCGCGGAATTCTTCTCTCTTGTTCCCATCGCGGAAACTGCGGGTTCGGCTGCCTTTGCGCTGGCTCCTAGCTGTTCAATGTATTCCATAGTTTACCTCTTTTCACTGATTATCTGATGGCTCTGAAATATGTACATACCGGCTCGCCCTCGAAAAGCTCATAGAGCTGGGCAGGATCATGGTTACCTATAATTACTGTGTCGATACCGGCTTCGGTGGCTATCTGGGCGGCTTCTATCTTCGTGAGCATTCCTCCGGTGCCGAGGCTGCTCCCCGCGCCCTGAGCCGCCGCGATTATCTCCGGGGTTATCTTATCGACAACGGGTATCAGCTTTGATTCCGGGAGCTTGGGGTCGCCGTCGTACAGACCGTCAACATCGGTCAGCATTACCAGCAGGTCTGCGTCGCAGAGAGAGGCAACTATCGCGGAAAGCGTGTCGTTCTCATCGAAATCGAGCTGCTTTATGGAAATTGCGTCGTTCGCGTTGATTATCGGTATGACTTTCATCTCAAACAGGCGGTTGAATGTGTTGATTACGTTGGTCTTGCGCTCCTTGTTGGAGATGACATCGCGGGTCAGCAGGAGCTGTGCGACCTTGTGGTGATACTTTCCGAATGTTTCGCTGTAAAAAGTCATCAGCTCGGACTGACCTATGGCGGCGCACGCCTGCTTTCCCGGCATATCGGTCGGCTTGCATGGCAGACCTGCCTGAGCGGCGCCGACGCCCTGCGCGCCCGAGGTCACAAAAATCACTTCGCGCCCGGAGTTCTTTATGTCGGACATTACCTCGATAAGGTGCTGGCACTTTCTGATGTTGAGGTGCCCCGTAGGGTACGCAAGAGTTGAGCTGCCGACCTTTATCACTATTCTTTTCTTATTCTCAAACTGTTTCATGACGGACTCTCTTTCAGAATATCTTATAAATGCACATAAACGTACATAATATATTATAGCAAAATCTATCAGGAATTGCAAGATAATTCCGCAAAAAAAACATGATATTTTGGTATTAATAGAAACTTCTGATTTGAAGTATGAAAATTATGCGAAATACATAAAAAACCTATTGATTTTTTATGTGTTTTGTGGTATTATAATTTTACTGGCTATTAAGAAAAGTACCCGTTGGGAACCTTTTCAGCAAATATTTTCAGCAAATAATCGATCAGCAAGGAGCAGTAATGGATAATTTTGAAGAACAGCTTGTGGAAAAGCGCCGCACCGGTGCCGACACAGCTAAAAAAATACTCATTTCGGCAGCGGCACTGATTCTCGCCTCATTCTTTATGTACCTCGCAATATCGGGGCTTCTGACCATGGTAATTTTCGCCGTGCTCACGCTTGGCGGTGGTATATGGCTTCTGGGGAACTTCAACACGGAATATGAGTATATCCTCACCAACAATGAAATGGATATCGACAAGATAATCGGCAAGCGCAAGCGCAAACGCATGATCACCGTTGATATTTCCCAGGCAGAGGATTTCGCGCCATATCCTCCGGAAAATGAGATAAATGCAGACGCGACCGTCCATGCCTACACCGGCTCCGATGTTGACGCATACTATTTGTTGGTAAACCACAGTGGATATGGCAGGGTGAAGCTCATATTCAATCCTAACAAAAAAATGAGGGAGGCAATTATGCAGGAGTTGCCAAACACTCTCCGCATAAAGCTCAGAAATAATAATGACAGATAATAATATTTTTATACGCGTTGGTACAAATATTGTAGAAATGAAGCGTATCAGGCGCGCAGCTAGGAATCCAAAGTTCCTGGCAAATTACTTTTCGGCGGACGAGATAAGATATCTCGTTTCCCGCAAGCTTTCAACGGAGCTTATTGCCGAAAACTACTGCGCGAAGATAGCTTTCGCAAAGGCGATAGGCACGGGCTTCCGCATAATCAGACCGCAGGAGATTACAGTGCTCCGCGACAGGATAGGCTCGCCGTTCATCATCACCACTGGCAGGGCTAAAATGCTTGAGGAGCGTGAGCGCTATGTGTTCAACCTTTCAGTTGCGCACTGCAAGGATTACGCAACCGCCACAGTTGTTATCAACCGGGAATAATTATTGTGCGCCGCACAGCCTGCGGCGCATTTATTTTTGACTACGCAAGGAATGATTCAGATGAAACGACTTGTTATAGGCATGACCGCCCATGTGGACTCCGGTAAAACCACGCTCTCAGAGGCTATGCTGTTCACCGCCGGCGAAATACGGAAGCTCGGCAGAGTGGACCACGGCGACGCATTCCTCGACACTGACCCCATTGAGCGCAGCCGAGGGATAACCATCTTCTCAAAGCAGGCCGTAATGCGCCTTGGCGGGAACGAATACACCCTGCTGGACACGCCGGGTCATGTGGATTTCTCCGCTGAAACCGAGCGTGCGCTCCGGGTGCTGGACTACGCGGTTCTCGTCATCAGCGGAACGGACGGAGTTCAAAGCCACACGGAAACCCTCTGGAGGCTGCTGAAAAGATACGGCGTGCCTACGTTCATATTCGTGAACAAAATGGACATCTCGTTTCTGGAAAAGGAATCCCTCGGAAACGAGCTGAAACGAAAGCTCTCCTCAGGCTGCACCGAACTTTCTCCCGGCCGTCCGCCGGAGGAGCTTTTCGAGGAGCTTGCGGAATGCTCGGAGGACATGATGAACAGCTTCCTTGAAAGCGGCAGCATTTCCGATGAACTTATTTCCGCGGCAATATCCCGGCGGGAGCTGTTCCCTGTCGTGTACGGCTCGGCGCTGAAACTGAAAGGCGTGGAAGAGCTTCTCGGACTTATCGACAAGTACACTGTCATGCCGGAGCCCCGGCCGGAATTCGGCGCGCTTATCTACAAGATAACCGCGGACGAGCAGGGAGCGCGGCTCACCCATATGAAGATAACAGGCGGCTCGCTGCGTGTAAAATCCGTGCTTGAATGCGGCGGTAGATCCGAGAAGGTGAACCAGATACGCGTGTATTCCGGGACGAAATTCACGGCGGTGGACGAGGCTCCCGCCGGGACGCTCTGCGCCGTTACCGGGCTGACCTCCGGCTCCGCCGGGGAGGGTCTCGGCACGGAAAGCAGCTCCCCTGCCCCGCTTCTGGAGCCGGTGCTCACATACCGCATTATTCTGCCGCCAAAGACTGATATTCCCTCAGCTCTGGAGAAGCTGAAAACCCTCTCAGACGAGGACCCCATGCTCCGGATAGTCTGGAATGAGCAGCTAAAGGAAATACACATTCAGCTTATGGGAGAGATCCAGCTTGAAATCCTGAAAAGCGTTATTGCGGAGCGCTTCGGGCTGGAAGTGGATTTCGACGAGGGCAGCATAGCCTACAAGGAAACAATAGAGGCCCCTGTCGAGGGCGTGGGACACTACGAGCCTCTGCGCCACTACGCGGAGGTACACCTCCTGCTTAAGCCTGCGGAGCGCGGCACAGGACTGCACTTCTTCACGGACTGCCGCAAGGACGACCTTGACATCAACTGGCAGAGGCTGATACTCACCCATCTGGAGGAAAAGCAGCACATCGGAGTGCTCACAGGCTCGCCGATAACCGACATGAAGATAACCGTTGTCGCGGGAAAAGCGCACATCAAGCACACCGAGGGCGGCGATTTCCGGCAGGCGACCTATCGTGCGGTAAGACAGGGACTGCGCTCCGCGAAATCCGTTCTGCTGGAGCCGTGGTACGAATTCCGGCTGACCGTCCCGCAGGAATGCACTGGGCGGGCTATGACAGACTTACAGCGCATGGACGGCAATATAGAGCCCCCGGAAACAATCGGCGATGAAACGATATTCAAAGGAAGCGCGCCGGTTTCGGAGCTGCGCGGATATCAGGGAGAGGTCACAGGCTACACCCGAGGAAAGGGTCGGCTGAGCTGCATTCCGAAAGGATATTTCCCGTGCCATAACCCTGAGGAAGTTATAGCTCAGATAGGCTACGACTGCGATTCGGACACGGAAAACTCCGCGGACAGCGTTTTCTGCTCTCACGGCGCGGGTGTGCTCGTTCCATGGAACGAAGCTCCGGCGAGAATGCACGTTGACAGCGGTCTCCGATTCGGCGAAAACGACAGAGAGGAGCCGGAGCAGGTCGTAACTCCGCAGCTTGTTTCGAACTACAAACAGCGCGTCGCCGCCGACAAAGAGCTCATGGAGATATTTGAGCGCACCTACGGCAAGATAAAGCGCAACGAGCGCTCCGCAATGCGCACCGAGAAAACTCCCGCCGCAAAAGTGCCGAAGCTCCCGCTGCCGCCGCAGGGTCCGGAATATCTGCTTGTGGACGGCTACAACATTATTTTCGCGTGGGAGGAGCTTAACAGGCTTGCAAAGGAAAATCTTGACCTCGCGCGGACAAGGCTCATCAATATACTGTGCAACTATCAGGGATTCCGGCGGTGCAATCTGATTCTGGTATTCGACGCGTACCGGGTCAAGGGAAATCACCGCGAGATAGAAAGCGAGATGGGCATTACCGTTGTCTACACAAAGGAAGCGGAAACAGCCGATATGTTCATCGAAAAGACCGCCCATGAACTCGGAAGGAAGCACCGTGTAAGAGTCGCGACATCGGACAACGTAGAGCAGATAATCATTCTTGGAAACGGCGCAGTGCGCGTATCAGCAACTGAATTCCTTGCGGAAGTCACAGAGGTGGAAAAGGCAATACGTCAGATAATCGAGGGATAGAATGTTAGAACTAAAGCAGCTAGCCGTTATACACACGGATTTCCCGGAGAAATTCGGGATTCCGCGTCAGAGCGGGCTGATTGAGGAGCTGCGCTCAACTCTGGTCTTTATGCCGGAATACCGCGTTCCGGAGGCGCTCCGGGGGATAGAGCAGTACTCGCACCTCTGGCTGCTGTGGGAATTCTCCAAGGCTGTCAGGGACGGCTGGAGCCCGACTGTACGTCCTCCACGGCTCGGGGGAAATACCCGAATGGGCGTGTTCGCGACCCGCTCGCCGTTCCGCCCGAATCCGGTAGGACTTAGCTGTGTAAAGCTGGAGCGCGTGGAGCTCAACACCCTGGACGGTCCCGTGCTCCATCTTTCCGGGGCAGACCTCATGGACGGAACCCCGATATTCGACATCAAGCCGTATCTGCCTTATGTGGACTGCAAGCCGGAGGCCTCCAACGGATTCGCGCTTGCCCAGCAGGAAGGCGTGCTTTCCGTGGATATCCCGGAGGTTATCGCGGCTGGATTTCCGGCCGAGAAGCTCCCGGCGCTGAAAGCGGTGCTCGCGCAGGACCCACGGCCGCAGTATATTTCCGACCCGGGGCGGGAATACAC
>CALBGD010000337.1 GCA_937893735.1 uncultured Clostridia bacterium
CCCCCGCCATAGTAGCCGCTGAGACCATCATAGTCGGAAAGATACCGGACGCGTACACCCACGTTGTCGCCGGGGATACCGACCTTGTGGGACTTCTCCAGGACTACGGCGCCGTGCTTGACTGACAAGGAGGACATTTTGCAGATACAGGAAGCAGAAAACCGCGCGGCTGAGCTGCGCAGGACTATCGAGAAGCACAACCACAACTACTACGACCTCGACCAGCCCACCATCGAGGACGACGAATACGACGCGCTCATGCGGGAGCTGCGCGGCATAGAGCAGGAATTTCCGCAGCTCCTGACGGCGGATTCCCCCACGCAGAGGGTCGGCGGAACGGTGAACAGCAGCTTCGAAAAGGTCGCGCACACCGTCCAGATGGGCTCGCTGCAGGACGTTTTCAGCGAGGAGGAGGTGCGCTCGTTCCTGGCGGGAGTTATGGAGCAGGGCGCGCATGAATTCAGCGTTGAGCCGAAGATAGACGGACTTTCCGTGTCGCTGGAGTACCGTGACGGAGTGTTCACCCGGGGCTCCACCCGGGGCGATGGATTCGTAGGCGAGGACATTACGGCGAACCTGAAAACCATTCACTCCATTCCGCTGAAGCTCACGGAAGCGCTCCCGTTCATCGAGGTGCGCGGCGAGGTCTATATGCCGAAAAAGAGCTTCGCGGCTCTCTGCGAGGAGCAGGAGCGAAACGGCGAGCCCCTCCCGAAGAACCCGAGGAACGCGGCGGCGGGCTCACTGCGGCAGAAAGACAGCTCCGTTACGGCGAAGCGCAGGCTGGACATATTCTGCTTCAACCTCCAGCAGATAGAGGGGAAGGAGCTCACCACGCACTCGGAATCCCTCGAATATATGCAGAGCCTCGGCTTCCGTATAATCCCCGACCTGCGCGTCTGCCACACCGCCGACGAGGTGGTGGAGCGTATCCGCGAGATAGGCGAAATGCGCCGCTCCCTGCCGTTCGATATTGACGGAGCCGTTGTAAAAGTGAACAGCTTCGCGCTCCGCACGGAGATAGGCGCTACAACGAAAGTCCCGAAGTGGGCTGTGGCGTTCAAGTACCCGCCGGAGGAAAAGGAGACCACGCTCAATGAAATCGAGATAAATGTCGGCAGGACTGG
>CALBGD010000338.1 GCA_937893735.1 uncultured Clostridia bacterium
GGTACATATCTATAAGGAGCTCATGCCTACACCCATGCTTTCATGGGCTGTAAGGGCGCTTAACTGCGGCGCAGGTATCATG
Organism: uncultured Clostridia bacterium; assembly: GCA_937893735.1. Lineage (GTDB taxonomy): Bacteria > Bacillota > Clostridia > Oscillospirales > Ruminococcaceae > CAG-115. Next base: position 83 of record CALBGD010000338.1, read on the forward strand.
GTAACTGCAAGCCACAACCCTGCAAAGTACAACGGCTACAAGGTATACGGCAGCGATGGCTGCCAGCTCACACTTGAGGCTGCCGAGGCGGTTCTCTCCAAGATCAACGCTATCGACATCTTTGACGGCGTAAAGTCCATGGATTTCGACAAGGCAGTTGCTGACGGCATGATCAGCTTTATCGGTGATGACGTTATCGACGCTTACATGGCAAAGGTCAAGGAGCAGGGTCTCCACACTGACCTCGTTGCTGACAGCGGTCTGAAGGTAGTTTACACTCCTCTCAACGGCACTGGCAACAAGCCTGTACGCCGTATCCTCAAGGAGATCGGCATAAAGAATGTCGTTGTAGTTCCCGAGCAGGAGAACCCCGACGGTCACTTCCCGACCTGCCCCTACCCGAACCCTGAGATCAAGGAAGCACTCGCGTGCGGTCTGAAGCTCTGCGAGACCGAAAAGCCCGACCTGCTTCTGGCTACCGACCCTGACTGCGACCGTGTAGGTATCGCAGTTCCCGACGGCGACCACTACGAGCTGTTCACCGGTAACGAAGTAGGCGCACTGCTTCTGGAATACATCTGCAAGGAGCGTATCGCCCTCGGCACAATGCCCAAGAACCCTGTTGCAGTAAAGACCATCGTTACAACCGATATCACAAAGGCTATCTGCGCTAAGTACGGCGTTGAGCTCCGTGAAGTGCTCACAGGCTTCAAGTTCATCGGCGAGCAGATCGGATTCCTCGAGGCAAAGGGCGAGGAGAACCGCTACATCTTCGGTTTCGAGGAGAGCTACGGCTATCTGGCTGGCGGTTATGTACGCGATAAGGACGCTGTTGTTGCTTCCATGCTCATCTGCGAGATGGCTGCGTTCTACCGCACAAAGGGAATCTCCCTCATCGAGGCAAGAAAGAGAATGTACGCTGAGTACGGCGTTTACTTCAACAAGCTGGATACCTTCACTTGTGAGGGCGAGAGCGGCATGGAGCGCATGAGCGAGATCATGTCCGACCTCAGAAAGAACGGCCCGAAGGCGATCGGTGGTCTTGACGTTATCGCAACCGCTGACTATGAGGCTTCCGTAAAGACCTACACTGACGGCAAGACCGAGCAGATAACCCTGCCGAAGTCCAACGTTATCACATTCTTCCTTACAGATAACGCAAGCGTAGTTATCAGACCCTCCGGCACAGAGCCGAAGATCAAGGTTTACTACACCACAACAGGCGCGCAGAAGGCTGACGCTGTTGCACTCCAGGAGAAGCTGTCCGCTGATTTCACAAAGATCCTCGGCTTCTGATTGGAATATAGTTCCACATAGAACGAAAATTTTTTAGGAAATTTTCAAAAACCCCTTGCAATTGTGTGAGAGTTGTGGTATACTATATAATTGTTAATGACTATGCCATAGTCTGAACCGCTGATGGTAAGCAAACCAGGGTTTGGCATATACGGATTGAGGTGAAATTCATGAAGGAAGGTATTCATCCCGCATACGAGGCTACTGTTATCAGATGCGCTTGCGGCAATGAAATCGCTACACGCTCTACCAAGAAGGACATCAGAGTAGAAATCTGCTCTAAGTGCCATCCGTTCTTCACTGGTAAGCAGAAGCTGGTAGATTCCGGCGGACGTGTTGACAGATTTAAGAAGCGCTACAATATGGGCAAGTAATTGTTCACACGGTAGGTTTAAAGTAGTTAAAAACACACGCTCGATTTTCCTGCGTGTGTTTTTGCGTTTAGGGAGGTACTATGGAATACAAGACCATCGCGCGCCGGTGCGAGGCGCGGTTTATAGAGAAGAAGTCCGAATTCATCGGGTACCTCTGTCCGGTTCAGACCGAGGAACAGGCAGTGGCGTTCATCGAGGAGATACGCGCCATGCACCGAAAGGCTACGCACAACTGCTACGCGTATATCCTGCGTGAGAACAACACCGCGCGGCACTCCGACGACGGCGAACCGGGAGGCACCGCAGGAGTACCGATTTATGAGGTGCTCCGCCGGGAGGGACTGACGGACGTCTGCTGTGTGGTAACGCGGTATTTCGGTGGTATCCTTCTGGGCGCGGGAGGGCTTGTCCGGGCGTACACCAAAGGCGCCAAGGACGCAGTGGACGCGGCTCAGATAAAATGCATGGCAGCGGCGGTGAAGCTCCTTGTTACGGTGGATTATGGGCTTTACGGCAGGCTGGCGCAGATTTTCGCCGAGCATGACGCGCGGATCGCGGACGAGAAATTTGCGGATAATGTTCAGATAACCCTGTTTATCCGCGAAGAGAACGCCAAGTCACTCGTGGACAAGCTGGTGGATTCCTGCAACGGAAACATCAAAGTGGAAGAAGTTGAAAAAATAAACTTTGATTTTGCATAAAACACTGGAGCTAAAAACAAATTATTTGTGCAAGTCCAACAAACTTATCGAAAACAAAAAGGAAAACGGGCGTAATATCTGTATATATAACAGAGGGAGAATTATGCCCTTTTTTGGCGTTTACAGCGTTCGTATATTGCGCGCGCCTTTACAAATACTTAATTCAGCGTATTCAGCAGAACGGGAGGGATAATATGGCTTTACCGGAGGGGTTCATTCAGGAGCTTCGGGACAACAATGAAATTGTGTCCGTGATTGAAAATTATGTCGAGCTGAAGCGCTCCGGCAGCACATATTCCTGCCGGTGTCCTTTCCATTCGGAGAGAACGCCGTCGTTCCACGTCTACCCGAACACGCAGAGCTACTACTGCTTCGGCTGCGGCGCGGGCGGAGATGTTATCACCTTTATCCGCACCATTGAGAATCTCGACTACATCGAGGCGGTGCGCTTTCTGGCGCAGCGCTCCGGAATGGCTATGCCGGAGGACAGGGACGATGACTCCGCGAGAAAGCGCAAGCGGCTGTACGAAATGAACCGCGAGGCAGGGAAGTTCTTCCACAGGCAGCTTTTCTCCCCGGAGGGCGCAGACGGCTGGAACTATATCACCGGACGTCAGCTCACCGAGCACACTATCCGGCATTTCGGCATAGGATACGCGGTCAACGATTATCACAAACTCCATTATTATATGAGAAATCTCGGGTTTTCAGAGGACGAGCTTATCGACGGCTCGCTTCTGGTGCGGAACAACAACCGCGTCTACGACAAGTTTGTGAACCGCGTGATGTTCCCGATTTTCGACACCCGGGGGAACATCATCGCGTTCGGCGGGCGGGCTCTTGCCTCTGACGCTCCGGCGAAATACCTCAACAGTGCCGAAACCTACGTCTTTCAGAAGCGCGACAACCTTTTTGCGCTGAACTATGCGAAGAATTCCAAGGCGGATTACTTCATTCTCTGCGAGGGCTACATGGACGTTATCTCCATGCACCAGGCGGGATTCGACAGCGCAGTCGCCACCCTCGGAACCGCAATAACCCCGACTCAGGCGCGGCTTATCGGCCGTATGGGCAAATCCGAGGTCATTCTGTCCTACGATTCGGACGGACCGGGGCAGAAAGCGGCTTCCCGCGGAATAAACCTGCTCAGCGAAGCGGGAGTCAAGGCACGCGTTCTCCAGATGACCGGCGCAAAGGACCCGGACGAGTACATCAAGAAGTTCGGCGCGGAAGCGTTCGCGCACCTGATCGAAAGCTCCGGCGGCGCGATAGATTACGAGAT
>CALBGD010000339.1 GCA_937893735.1 uncultured Clostridia bacterium
CACCCAGAAAAAGATGAAAAAGCAGCATGGGGAGCTTATTATCCGCAACGCCAACGACACAGTCAAGGAAGTTTTTGAAATAACAGGGTTTGTAGATATCCTGACTATCGAATGATATGACCGGAATAATTTCACAGCTTTTTATTTCTACGATAATTCCGGTATTTTTATCTGTTTTGCTGTTCCTTATAGACAAGAAAACACGTTTTGGCAGACTGGACCCTAAAATAAAACAGCTTGTAATCGGAATCCTGTTCGGGGCCGCCGCGGTATACGGCACGGAATTCGGAATTGATGTTGGCGGAGCGCTGGTCAACGTCCGGGATGCGGCGCCGCTATGTGCAGGTCTTATTTTTGGAGGTCCCGCTGGAATTATCGCCGGAGTTATCGGCGGTGTTGAGCGCTGGTTCTCGGTGTACTGGGGCGGCGGGGAGTTCACCCGGCTTGCCTGCACTCTGGGCACCATTCTTGCAGGAGTGGTCGGAGCGTTCGTAAGAAAGCGTATGCTTGAGGACAAGCGCCCGGTATGGGCATACGGACTTGCAGCAGGCTGCTTCGTGGAAGTCGTTCATCTGCTGCTGGTTTTTTTTACACATATGGACGATGTGCGCAGCGCGTTCGCCGTTGTCGAGAAATGCGCGCTGCCAATGGTTCTGATGAACGGAATTGCAGTGTTCCTTTCGCTTACGTTTATTTCCCTGTTGGACGGCAAGGGGCTTAAAATCGTAGGCTCGCAGGTAACGCTGTCGGAGCAGTTTCAGGGCTGGCTGCTGCTGTGCGTCAGCGGAGCGTTCGCACTTACCTGCGTATTCACATATTTTGTTCAGGCGGGAATGTCGTCCTCTCAGACGGAATCGCTGCTGCGGCTGAATCTGTCCGACGCATGGAGCAATATCAGCGCTGACGCCAACAGAAAACTCCCCACGCAGCATATCGGCGAAAGCGGCACGGTGATGGTGCTTGACAGCGAAACATGGGAGCTCGCAGACGGCGGGACCAGCGAGCTTGAAGCACAGTACCCGAACGGGTTTTCAGATGTTTTTTCCGGAAGTACTGAGGACGTTATGTTCCGGCATGGGAAAGGCGAAAACGCGTTTTATTTCATGTTCGAAAAGCACGGGGATATCACCATTGCGGCGGCGTATCCGGTCAGCGAGGCGTTCTATTCGCTGAAGGTTTCAATGTATATCACCATTTTTATTGAAGTTGTGATATTCGGGCTGCTGTTCACGCAGATATATTTCATGCTGAAAAGGCTTGTGACCGGGAAAATCACGCACATCACAGAGGAGCTTGCCAGAATCACCGGCGGTGATCTTGACGTGACGGTAGACGTTTCCGGAAGCAGCGAATTCACATCGCTTTCCGGCGACATAAACAAGACGGTTTCCGCTATGAAAGGATACATAGCCGCGGAAGCCAGCCGTATCGACAGCGACCTTGCATTC
>CALBGD010000340.1 GCA_937893735.1 uncultured Clostridia bacterium
CACAGCGCCCAGCCTATCAGCGATATCCACGTCTTTCCGGAACGGACGGAGCCCTGCAAAACGGTCAGGCGCGGAAGCCTGTTATGTTTGAACAGCCGGATAAAATCGTTCTGTTTTTTCGTGAATGCTATCTTACCCATTTTTTAACGCCTCCAGAATATCCGCCAGAGCTCCGTCCGAGTTGCCCGAACCGCCGCCGTTCCGGCTGTAATCTCCGCTCTTCTTATTAATAAGGTAGAACTCAATAGCCGGCTGTGACGGAGGAATATAACGTTCTTTTGTTTCCACGGTCTTGACCCCGTTTACATATTTAACGGTATGCTCGGTGACAGTGTATCCGGCCGCCGCCCGCATGAGAGCTTGCTCCACCTCGGCGGTCAGGAGCTCGCTGTTCTGGGACAGGAGCTCGTTCAAGCCGCCGCAGCGGGATTTTATTTCGGAGATCTTCTTCGCGCGCTTCGCTTCGTTATTCGTGGACAAATATGCCTCCACAAGCTGCTGCACTGCGGAGGTCTGTTCTGTGCTGTTTTTTTCGCGTTCGGCGATAGCGGCTCCGAGCGCCGCTATGCTCTTTTTCTTTTTGCTCATGCTGTCACCTCTTTCATATACGTTTAAATGCGCTTAATTCACGTTTAAATTTGCGATTTGATTCGTGGCGTGGAAATTACCCTCTGAAAATTATGCGGGGCTTACAGGCGATTTTCCGCGCTGATTCTCCGGAGCATTCCGGATATATCTTCAAATGCGTTCAAAGGGGCTTCAAAACCGCCGTTCGCACCTTGGCAATATAAAATCCCTGTCAAAATGAAAGCTCCCTTACTGGCTTTTTTCAGGGCGCAGCAGGACGCTGCGCAATCAACGCCCAGAGCCGGGCAAGGACACCCGGCTTGCCTAGCGTTGATGGGCGTGCTTCGCCGTATCCGTTCGGAACCGTGTTCCGCAGATTCAGAGGATATATTTCACCGCTCCGGAGCTTATCAACGGAGAAGTGCCTGCGGCTTCGATCTCGCAGCCGAGAATGATCTCGTAATGCCTGCCGTAGATCGTAACGTCCGCCACGGCGCGTTTGCCGCGCCTGTTGTATCTGATTATTCTGTGTTCGAAGCGTTTCAGGAAGCCGTCCGTAATGTGCAGGACGTTCCCGGAAACGTAGCCCCGGCTTATCCCCAGCGGACAGCCGCCGTTGCAGAGGAAGCGTATATATTCCTCCTCAGTCTGGCTGAGCTGCGAGGAGCTGAGCAGTTTCAGCGTTCCGTAACAGAATTTCACTGCCTGCCAAATTTCCGGGTCAAGCTCTGCGCAGTCGAGGAACACATACCCGCTGAACAGCAGTATCTCCCGCTGAGTCCATTTCCCGCGGCGGCGCTCCTGAACCAGACGGCGGGGAGCATACGCCGTGATGTTCTTTTCGGCAAGCTGCCGGACTACCGACATCTCCTTGCCGGACTGACAATAAATAACGTACACGTTAGCCCTCCTGTTTGCTGTTGATGAACTGTACCAGCGAGCGGTACAGCTCCGGATTTTCCTTTGCCATGGCGTCGAAGATATCTTCCTTGAAGCTCTCGAACGCCATGTTTTTGAGGTTCGCCGTCCTGATATCCGTGGAATTTTTCAGGCTCACCGCCCTGATCAGCGCTGTTGCCTTTTCGATGAGCTTCAGCGGGTCGGCTTCCTTCAGCGCAATTTCGTCCATCTGCTGGACTGCCTGCAATACCTTGTGGGATATCAGCCGCGCAATGCCCTCGGTGGTGTCGAGCTGCGGGAACTTCTGCATTTCCTCGGTCAGAGCGCGCATATTCTCGCTGGCAAGCCTTATCTCCTGCACGCTGGCGTTAAGTCCCTGAGCGTACCGGCAGACCGCCGCCTCGGACAGCGTGACGTTAGCTGTTTCCCGGACGAAATCGCACACGTCCCGGTAGGTGTAGTCGCCCATTATCATCTGCTCGACAGCTTCCTTTATATCCGAGGGGAGGCTGTCTATTTTGCTGTGCTTACGCTTCATGGCTCACCGCCTTATGCACGGGTCTGAGACCTTTCCGTTCAGGAACGCAATGCCCCTTGCCGTCAGCTTGGCTTCAAGGCTGTGGAGCTCCGCGTCCGCAAGGTCGCTGACCTCGCCGTGGAACTCGATGTCCCGGAGCTTGATGTAGCCGCCCTCGTTCAGATAATTCACGCAGTCGGCTATCTCGGATTCCGTCATTTCGGCTCCCAGACCGTATTCCAGATCGCGGATATGGACGTATCTGGTCCGCAGGGCGTTTATAGCCCGGAGCACCCGGGCGTTGTTATCGCAGAATTTTTCACGGTGCACTCTTTCCATGTCCATCTATATCACCCCTTTTTCAAGTCGTCGATTTTATTTTCCAGCCGGCTCATGGTGCGGATAAAATCGGCGTTCCGCACGGTGTTTTCTTTGAGAAAATCTATGTTGCTCTCTATTTTCTCGATGGATTTTTTCAGCTCGTTGAGCTCTGTTTTGCTGGCGTATTTTTCGTCGGCGCTCTCAATTTTGCTTTTGAGCTCGTCCACCTCTGAGCGGCTCGCACGGCTGTCCAGCTTGTCGAAGCTGCGCTTCAGGAAGAAAGTTATCGCACCCATGCCGACGGTAAGTATCATATTATAGATAGTGTCGAAGTCCACGGTATCACCTCTTTGAAATGTTATTTTGCTGTGTTCATTATACTATAAAAATGCACCTTTGTAAAAAGTGAAATCACAAAGCGAAACGACATAAAAAAACGGCTCACCGCGTTTGCGATGAGCCATAAATCATTTGGAAAGCCGCCGTACCTCCGACACCGGAAGCTCCAGCTCCCGGGCTATCTGCTCCGGAGTGTCGCCGTTCTGCCGCCTCGACCGGATATACGCTGCGATTTCCGAGGACGACACCAGCGACCGCGCCTTCGGTATCCATATCTGCGAACCGCCGAATGTATCCACCAGCGCCAGATAATTCTCCAGCCCGATAATGTCCGCCACCTCCTGCTGATCGGCGTTAAGGTGGCTCTTTTTTACCAGCATTGCAAGTCCCATGCTTGTCACTCCTTTTCAGTTTGTGCTGCTCTGAGCGGAGTATCCGCTTCAGCATTTCGATGATATCCGACCCCTCCGCCCGGGTGACCTTATGGAAAATATCCCTGTCCGGTCGGATATCTCTGCCGGTCACTTTAGAGATAACGCCCCTCAGCCGTTCACGGGGCTTGATGTCCGACGGAGAAATCTCCGCTATGCGATAAATCAGCCGGAAGCACATATTCCGCTGTTCCTCGGTGACGAGTTCCGGCAGCGGCGCGACCTGCGCACGATATTCCTCCAGCCTAGCAATAATGAAATCCGCCTGCTGCTCGTTAAGCTCCGAGATGTGGTCTTTCAGCGAAAACTGCTTTATCCACAGGTGGAGGTTATCGTCGTTCCCGGCGCTCCGGTCGAGCAGTCCGGCGGCATCGCCGAGGGCATATATCCGCCGGATCTGTTCTTTGGTCGCCATATCACGTCACCGCGATCTTGGTGGAGCTGTCCACAGCCACGCCGCGGTTTATGCAGTTCAGCAGTTTCTCCTCGTCAGCGCCGGACATCTCCACAAGGTTCCGGAACGTCTGCCAGACCACCGCCTCCGCATACAGATAGGCGTAATCTCCCGCGTCCTGCTCCGAAAATCCGCCGAGTTTCATAAGATTGTCGCGGTCGGTTTCGAATTTCGCGCCTTTGAGCTTCTTCGCCAGCGCCGCTTTTGCCTTTTCATCACAGGGGAGCTGCGCGATAACCTCCGCCGGAGCCGCCTTTGTGTAGCTGTTGGTGTACATTCCGATGAGCATACGCTCTATGTCCTTGTTCTTCGGCTTTATCTCAGTCTTGGTCTCCACGCTGAAGATATCCCCGAACACCTCTCCCAGAGCCTTTTTCAGGCACTCCGGGAAAACCACGGTAAGGCTCTGCGCCTCGGTGTAGGTGACCGCCGCCTGAGAATCCGGGTCGGCGTATGTAGCGGACTTGAACTTGGTGTCAAGGACATCATCGCCGCCGCGTTCCAGAAAGTATGCTTCAAGCTGCCGCTTGCGGTCAGTAAGCCGGGCGATATCCGCCTTGATCCGGCTGAGCTCCCGGACTTTTTCTGCGATCTCGTTCATCTGCACACCTCCTCATACAGCGCCGTTGCGCAGTGGGGGCAGCAGAATATCCCGCCGAACTCCTTTATCCGCTCCATTCCGCCGCAGAACCGGCAGGAATCAACGTGTTTGGAAACGATGAGCCTGCCGTCTCCCGTGGCGGTAAGGTCTACCGGAGTTCCCGCGGGTAAATCGAGGTACTCCGCCATGTCGCGCGGGATAGTCAGTCCGCGGGACTTTGTGAGCTTCTTGTATTTCTTGTCCATAAAAGCCTCCTTAAACAGTATTTAAAATGTTAATCAGATTCCAGCAGAGCTTTCATTTCCTCGAAGCCCTGCCGCGCTCCGGCTTTCCGCCGGGAACTGCCCCGGAACTCCACCGGAAAGCACCGCTCCAACACGCGGTCGTATATCCGGGCGTAGCGCATATCTGTCGGGTGCTTGAGCTCCTCCAGCGTGAGATTCGTGGTGTATATCACCGGAAGTCCCGCGCGATAGCGGCTGTCCACGACGTTGTAGACCTGCTCCAGCGCGTAGTCCGTGGAGCGCTCCGCGCCGAGGTCGTCAAGAACGAGCAGGTCAATGGAGCCCATGCGGCTGCAAATATCCTCCGCGCCGCCGTCAATGAGCTTGACGAGCGAGGTCATAACGACCGAAACTCCATGCTCCAGCAGTTCGTTCGCGATACACGCAGCCGTGTGGGTTTTGCCCGTTCCCACGCCGCCGAACAGCAGTAGTCCGCGGTTATCCTGCCGCATCTGCGGGAATTTCGCGGCGTACCTGCGGCACGTTTCCACGCTGCGGGCGTTTTCGCCGCCCCGGTCGGAGCTTGTGAACCTTGCCTGTGCAAGCGCGGAATCCATGAGCGACAGCCTCCGGAGCTCCCCGGCGCGCATCTGCGCCATGAGCGCGGCGCTCTGGTTCTTCTCCTCGGCTTTCGCCTGCTTCATGCACTCGCACCACACCGGAACGATAATCTCCTCGCCGCCGACCTCAATGCGGCTGCGCTTTTTCCCGCCGCACTTCCCGCAGCGGAGCAGCCCGTCACTGTCGGTGTAGTCGCCCTCCAGCGGAGGATTCGTTTCCATGTGCGCCGCTGCCAGCGACCGCACGAATGCGGCTCCATTAATTTTAACCATAGTCGTCAAACGGATTGCCTGCCATCGGCGGCGCCGGAGCCGGCGCGGGTGCACTGTCGGAATACTGTCCCTCGGCGACCTTAACGAGATTCCCCGGCTGCATTATCCAGTCAAAGCTGGCGCGCCAGTTCCGGGAATTCTTCCCGCAGAGAAACGCGCTCCGGGCGGCGGTGCTGAACACCTGCTCCAGATCGTAGCCGTCCTTCTGCGCCTTGGCAATGGCGCGGCGGCGTTTGTCGGTCAGCCGCGTTGCCGGAGGAAGCCGGGTACATATCCGGTTGAAGCTGTCCAGAACCGCCTTGTAGTCGTGCGAGGGCGGGTTCTTCAGCTCCTTCAAGAACGTCTGGAGTTCCTTCCACTGGGAAGCGGTCAGCTCGATGTCCACTGACCGGTCGTTTTCGTAGTCGTAAATCTTGAATTTCATGCAATCTCTCTCCTTTCTTCGTTAGTCCCTGCTCTGTGTTTTCACGGGCTTGCAACCGTTCCATGTGGAGCCACATTAGGGCGGGGGAAATATCCCCCAAGGCGCTATTTGCTGTATATCTTGATTCCTAGTTCACGTCCGAGCCATTCCAGTCCTTTATTAGTAAGCCAGAAAATTACACCATATTCAGATGGTGTATCATGTTCTGCATAACCGCGGGATTTAAGCTCAGTCCAGATTTTATCGGTTATTGTAGTAGCAAAATTATTACGATACGGTCGGTAAAATTTCTTTCCGTGCCTAGTGTACGGATTTTTGTAATCAAGACCGACAGCGTGTTTAGCTTCTTCTATGTGCTGAGTAGTTAGCATAAACTTTAGCCTCTGTCCTTAATAAGATAAGTAGCCCGCATATCCGCCATATGGAGCATTACCGCCAGAGGATACTTCTCATAAGCCGCATTCAGCCCACGGTCGCCGCCTTGGAACGCGCAGTCGAACGCTCCCATGTGCCAGCGGATAGCTGCGGCTTCCTCGTCCGAAAGCTCGATGAACTTGCTTGCAAGGTACAGAGATTTTTCGCCGTGTCCGAGCGGAAATTCATCATCGAAAACATACACCTGCTTTTCGACCCACACGCCGTTCTCCTTGACGTTGCGCTTTTCAGTGCGGTAGCAGTTCGCCTTGCAGATATCGTGCAGGAGCGATACAATAATAATGCTGTCGCTGAAAGAAAAGCTCCCGTCAGGGTCGTAGCGGAGCACCTCGTACACATTCACGCTGTGCTGGAGCAGACCTCCCTCGTATGCGCCGTGATATTTAGTGCTTGCCGGAGCTGTGAAGAAATCCGTTTCCTCCTGAAGATAGAGGATGAGCTCCTCAATTCCGCTCCTGCCGGTAGAGCGGAGCAGGTCAGCGAACTGTTCCGCCAGCTGGTTCTGTGTTTCCTTGTCCATAAAAAACCTCCTTGTAAATTTTCCTTGCTCTGCGTTTGCACGGGATTGCAACCGTTCCGTATGGAGCCGCATTAAGGTGGGGCAATGCCCCGGTTTATTTAGCTGGTATGGCAGGGTGCATATAAATGACCCTGCCAGCAGCCATGCCTTGTAATCGTTCGGCGCTGATTTTGATTCTTGATACAACGCTCAGGACAAGCGACAATTCTTTGCTGTCCTGAAATACGCCTCCGGAAAGAAGCTTTTCAATTCCGACCCAGACTGCGTCGTATTTGTTCACCTTATCCAGCCCGTCAAGGTACAGTTTCAAAAATTCAATCAGCAGTTCTTCCTCATTCATTATCCAGAAACCTTTGTATCTCCGACTGCCGTTCCGCCCGACCTATCCTTATCCCTTTCCAGATACCGTCCGTGTAGGAGCGGCGGTTGACCGCGTTCCGGCAGCTCCGCCGCCCGGCAAGGAACCCTGTAACGCCGACAGCTGCCAGCGCCGCGAAGAAGAATATCACCGCCAGCGCCCGGCAGGGCAGAAGCCCCAGCGAAAGCGCATTCGCTGCCGCCATAGTCAGTACACCGAACTGGAATGCAAGTGCATACTCGAATTTCATTTCAGAAGCTCCTTTCTAATCCGCTTGATGTTGCCGCTTATCTTGTGTTCCAGAACCAGCTCGTCCGGGGTGTCCTTGCAGACGAGCCAGTTTTCCGGATTCAGCCGTAACGAGGCTATGTCCTGCCGCTGGCGGCGGGTGGGATTCTTTCCGTGCTTCATGCCCGCACCGCCTTTTCTGCACCCTCAATATTAGCGCCCGTGATTTTAGCAGTCTCGACAAGTCCCTTGAAGTCGCATTTATTAATAGAATAAGCCTTCGTGAACAGCCTGACAGCGCCCCTCAGTCCCAGTTTGCTGTTTGAAACCGCTTTCAGGAATTCAAGCTCTTTGACCTGTCCGTCAAGCACTGGGAAAATCATTCTTATGTCATTCAGCGAAATATCGGTTGTTTTGAGCTCCTGAAGCTGCCAGCGGCGGTTGACGGTCTGCTTGTAGTCCTTGCCGGTCTTGCTGCCTTCCATTCGTTCTACGATTCCGTGATTCCCGACCAGAACCACTCCGCAGGTCTGATCGCGCTCATCAAAATCATCGGATATCTGCCGGAGCGCTTCGATCGCGTTAAATGAAAGGTGCTGTGCTTCGTCTACAACGATGAGCATTCCGTCATGGAGCTTGGCTTCAATGCTCATGTACATATCGTCTATTGACTGATTGCTCGGAATGTTGAGCTTTATTGCTATCTGCTTCAGGACGGCTCTTGTGCCGCGTGTGCAGGCTCCGGCTTTCACCGCTATGCAGCTTTCCGGATTATCCTCGGCATATTTCAGGACAGCCTTCGTCTTGCCGACGCCGGGATCCCCGACTACTATGCCGAAGCCGCCCATTATCTGAATATTCCTGATCGTCTGGTATGTAAGATTCGATGTGCTTATCGGAGCATATCGAACCGGCTTGTAGTTCTTGACAGCCTCTTCCTTGACCTTGAAGTAGTCCGCGATTATACCGAACTGCCTGTCGAGGTCTCCGCCATAATTGCCCTTTCTTAGCGCCGAAAGAACCGGCTGCTTTATTCCGATAAGCCTGCACACTTCCGCAGCAGAATTCTTTTCGGCTATCAGCTCCTCCAGTCTCTGGAGGAGCGCCGTCTGCTCCGGCGTGTATTCTCTGGTCTGGTTCAGTGATTTTTCGTTATCCATGATTTTCGTCCTTTCTGGAAGCTATCGCACTTGCGGATAGCAGTTCAACAAACGATGTAACAGCGGTGATGTCTCTGAGATCCGGGTGTTCCTCGACCTCTTCTTCCGCGAATACCGGGATATATGTGCTGGGCTGAACAATACCGCCGCTGTCCCGGCTCTTTTCGACCAGCCTTTCAACGGCTATTGCCAGCTCGTCTATGCGCTTGTCCGGGTCAACGGCGTTGATTATGCCGTTCTTGACAGCAAGGATAGCTTTTCTGATTGCAGAATTGCGCTTGCCGAGATCCTCAAAGTCTTTAAGAGAAGCCGTGATATAATCCATCATCAGCTCGTCAGCCAGCTTCCATGTCCACAGATACTTGTCCGTTTCCATGTCGTACAGCCTTACCTCGCGCGGATCGCAGGGATCATAGCGGACATATACCCAATCATTGATGTGCATGAGCGCCTCGTCACCGTAATACCACAGCTTGTCGCCGCACATCGTGATGAATACGCCGTTGCGCTTGATTTTCTGCGCCCGACTCATGCGCTTCAGGAGCAGGTCGAGCGTGTGCTCGGAAGCCGGGCGGCGGAACTCGTCTGCCCGCTTCTTAATATCCGTGTTCCAGACCTCCATGCGGGTCAGTCCGTCAAAACCTCTTGCTTTGCCGCCGTAGGGATCCTGATTGTACTCGCCGTCTATCCATGCGTCTATAAGAGCGACGATCTGCTGATCCTCCGGAACTATTCCGTGCTTCAGCTTGTATTTCAGGCTTTCAGGGCGCTCCAGCACGTTTCCTCCGCAGTATGTAGGGATATCCCGCGAAAAATGCTCCTTGAAGGTGCGGAACATACGCTCGACCGCCTTAGCGTCGGCGTTCTTCGGGATAGCGAAGATAGTTTCCACACCGAGGCGTTCCAGAATGGTCGGCGGCTGCTCGTCCTTGTTCCAGAGCTTCCGCGACCTGTGACCGCGCCCGGCAAAGTCATGCGTGGTGAATTCGGAACCATTATCCGCATATACCCGTTTAGGGAACCCGCACCTCATGACGCCGTTCCGGAACGCCAGCAGCGTATCCGCCATTGAAGGATCCTCCGTAACGTGCCAGCCGACTGCCATTCCGGAAAGTGCGTCCAGAAACATTGTGATATACAGCCTGTGGAGCCTGCCGTTTTCTCCTCTGGTGGTAAAATCGCAGGTGTGGTTATCGGCTATCCACACGTCATTTGCATGAAGTTCGTCGTAGATACGGTCTACATACGGCATACAGTGATCATCAAAGAACTTCTTGCCTTCACGCATGAGAGCCTTTTCACAGTACGGTATCTTCTGGGCTTCCCTCCGGAACGTCCGCTCTGACGGCACGTCTGCATATTCTTCGGGGTAGTGTTCCCTCATGAAATCCAGCGTTTTCGTATACGAGCGGCTCACAGTCCTGCGGCTTTCATTGAGATATACATACTGAAAGCAATCCCATGCGTGCTTCGGAATGCTCGACTGCCCCTTGTTATGTCCACCGCGGTGGTCGATGAGCGCCGCCAGATCTCCTGATTTATACGCGCGGTACTTGCGGTAAAGGATATCTATGCTAATGCTGATATCCGGATATTTCAGCTTCTGTGCGCCGACGAACATCTCATCTACCTTGCATTTTCCGTACTTCGCTCCGCTGCGTTCGCGCTCGGACAGCCACTCTTGCAGGAGACTGCTCCAGAATGCTATTTCGTCACGCTGTTCGCTGGAAAATTCCGATAAGGCGATTTGACGGCGCTTTTCAATCGGCTTTAATTCCGGTTTAATCATGGGTTCAAGACCCAGCTTCTGGCGCTGCTGTGCTTCCCATTTGAGCTGTTCGCGCTCGGAAAGCGCGGTCAGCGGCACCTGATACTCTATCCGGTTGTTGGCGGCGTTGTCCTTGGTTTCGCCTATGAGCTTGCCGTTCTGGACGAGCCGTCTCACATACTGCGGCGTACACCCTTTTATCTCCGCGACCTCTGCCGTTGATAGGTAAGTCAAGGTGATCTCTCCTTTCTGTAAGATTTTTACTTGACAAAAGCGTAATGCTCTGATATACTTTAGACGGAGCCTTAGGTCACGCAGAAATGATATTCCGTGCAAAGAGTAGTCGTTTCTGCCGAGGCTCTATTTTTTATGCTCCGACCTGCCATCATCAGCGCAGGGCGGTCATTCCCTGCGGACGAACAACCCGCTGCCGGGCTGCTCGTTTCGGCTGTTTGATGAATTGTATGCTTTACCGATTACCTCTTCCGGCAAAATCACGAGCGCAGAATGGTACCTGCTCCCTATTTTCCTCCTGCGGAGCTTTTTCCTTGCCCATCAACCGTGCGTGCTCTTTAACCAGTTCATCAACCTTAGCAGTAGCGCCAACGATACATTCTCTTGCACCCTGAAGAAGATATTTCAGAGTTTTTTGTATCTTATCGACTTCGTCCTCAATCATGGTGATCGGTGCGTTATCCTCGAACCACGGGAAAGCCTTTGCGCAGAAATCCCATTCTGCGTCCTCCTTATTCAACAGATACTTGCCGCCGTACACATCGTTGCCGTTCTCGGCGGTATGCCAGACTACATAAGGGTCAGGAGCGGTCTCGGAATGAGCAAGAACCATTCCGTTGGCTACCATCAGGACGGTGTAGCCCTGAATAATGTCATTGTTTCTGATCATTGTTTTACTCTCCTGTTCCGCTTTGCATTTGATTGCAAAAGCTCAAAATCTGTGTTAACATTGTCACGAGGATCGCATAGCCTTCCCTCATAGGTAAATTCCGTACCGGGAATATAATCGTAGATGCTCACAGTAACTGGCTGCTGACTTCTTTTTTGCATTTCGTTCATAACAGCAGATCTCATATTGTGCTGGGCAATAGTCGAGAATGTGTATTTATGCAGATCAGGTCTGGAAAACCAGCTCTTTACAGCTTGAAGGTACCTAAAAATGACCACATCGTACCACCGGTCAAAAGGCAGTTTGTTATGTAAGAGGTATTTAACCACTATGTCGTGCTGCTGTTCAGCAAATAGCTGCTCTTGCTCGGTTAACGGAGAAAAAGCGGTCTTTGCTCCGCGCTTCCCTTGAGGAATCCGGGAAATATCAATCCCAGTTTTCTGCGCGATTACTTCTCTTGACTGCGGAGAAGGTATGCTCCTTCCGTTTTCGTAGTCAACAACTGAGTTATAAGATAACCCTAGTTTTGCAGCCAGTGACCGCTGAGTTAGCCCATTCTCCTTGCGGTAATCCCTGAGCAGTTTAGGAAAGTCAGATTTACTATCCATTTCCCCCTCCTCAGTCTACGAACGTGTTGCGCTCGAAGTCGAATACTCCGAAATACTCATCGTTCAGGTAAACGTTCGCCCTGCTCTGGGTAGGACAGGTGATCTGGAGCTGGCGAATACGGCGGTATCCCAGCTTCTCCAGAGCGGCGGTCACTGCTGCGGTCATTTTGTTCATGCTCATGGTATTACTCCTTTCACCACCGGACACGCTGCACTCTGGCAACGTCCATTCTGTTCTTATAGAGTATCCTTGCGGCAGTCAGACCGCTTGTTTTCGCGGATACTCTCATTACGTCCCCGACTATGTCAGTCATTCTCCAGCCCTCACGTGTCCCGTGCATTGTCTTGCCATTGTAAACATGCACCTCATACTTCTTGGTCTGAGCTTCGAGCCGTTCGCCGGAAAAATCCTCGAAACCGTATCCAGAAACTGTGCCGTCCGGACGGTAATCCTTGTACTCAGCTTCGTAGTAATCGTCTCCGATCTTCCTGAGTCTAGTGTAAATGCGAATTGGTTTATTCACGGTGCCGTCCTCCCCAGTAACTTATCTGTGCTGCACTGGAGAGTATCGGCGATAGCAACGAGCTTCTCCACGGTAGGCACCTTTACTC
>CALBGD010000341.1 GCA_937893735.1 uncultured Clostridia bacterium
CCGAAGCCCCCGCAGTAAACGAAAACGAGAAGCCCGCGACCTGCACCGAGGACGGCTCATATGACGAGGTGATTTACTGCTCTGTGTGCAAAAAACAGCTCTCTGCGGAGCACAAGATCATACTGGCTTCCGGTCACAAGTGGTCGGAGAAATACGAATCCGACGAGACCGGACACTGGCATAAGTGCGAGGTTTGCAGTGAAATCACCGATTTCGGAAAGCATATCTCCGGCGGCGCTGCGACTACTCTCAGGGCTGAGATATGCACCGTGTGCGGATATGAGATATCGCCCAGAAAGTCTTCCGGCAGCTCTGGAGGTTCCGGCGGCTACGGAGGCTCGTCCGGAGGTTCAAAGAACACCCCGGCTGAGAATAAGCCTGTGCTCAACGGCGTACAGAAGAGCTGGACTGAGATGGCGGCTGAACTCGCAGGGCAGAACGGCGGCAGCGCAGTCATCATGCTTAACGGCGAGACAACGGTTCCTGCTGACGTTATCCGGGCGATAATGAACAATAGGATAAAGACCGAGTTCGTTATAGACAGCGTAAAGAGCTGGATCGTTGACGGCGGGAAGATAACTGCGGTCAATGCTGCGGACTTCTCTGCTTTCCCCGGAAACGCAGACAAGACCGCTCTGCGCGGAACTAACGGCGCTGACCTCAAAATCAGGGGGACCGGCGTTCCCGCAGACCTGAAGCTGAAATTCCGTAAGGAATACGCAGGACAATTCGCGAATGTCTACAAGCTTGCGGACGGGAAGCTTTCGTTCCATGGCTGCTTCAAGGTCGGCACGGACGGCGCTGTGGTGATCTCTGGTGCGAACACTGCGGGCGAATATATCGTCATGGTGTGCGAATACAGCGACCTCCCCGGCGACATGACCAACGACGGCGTACTGAACGCGCTGGACGCTTCCGCTATTCTCAAGAGCATAGTCGGAGCGGCTGACGGTGCAAATCCGCTTATGGCTGATTTCAACGGCGATGGCGTGGTCAACGCACTTGACGCTTCCGCGATACTGAAATATATAGTAGGTCTTGCGGCTTAACGCCATAAAAAAACTCCCATCTGATACAGGTGGGAGTTTTTTATGCAGTAATTCCCGGGTTCACTCCGGGAGGGTCTCGGCTTCCATGCACAGCTTGTAGAACGGCGCGAGCTTTTAAGTCCCGGGCGACGCGCTGCGCCAGATTGTCGGATAACATTATCTCAGGGGCGATGACGTCGAGGGAAAAGCTATGCCCTTGCGGTGGAGTCAGTGGTGTATTTCTTCGGGCTGGCCGTGGAGCTCACTGCGCTTGTAGAGGTCGCCGAACATCTCGAAGCCTTGGGACTGTCCGCCGTACCATGCGTATCCGCGACCCCTCCCTGAACGCATTGATACAGTCTCAGGTGCTGGCTGCCGCGTTGGGTAAGATCTCGTGGAAAATGTGATTACATAGTAATAAAGGTTCCACGAATCGTTTGCTTTGCGCTTTGTAGCGAATAATCAGCCGCTTTCCCCTTGATTTTACCATAAAAATATGCTATAATCCAATAGGGCGGCACTGATACCGCCTGAACGGAGGATACAATGACTTCACAGCAGATAGAATACGTACTTACCCTTGCTGAACAGGGCAGCTTTTCCAAGGCGGCGCGGAAGCTTTCGGTAACTCAGCCGTCGCTGAGCCAGTATATAATCAACATTGAGAACCAGCTCGGAACGCCGCTTTTTGACCGTTCGTCCTCGCCGATTAGGCTTACGGCGGCTGGTCAGGCTTACGTCAGGACTGCGGCGCAGATAAAGGCGCTGGAGGAAAACCTGCGCAACGAGATATCCGACATGAGCGACCTGCGGACAGGCTCGCTTAGGATAGGCTCCACGATATTCCGGGCTTCCTGTATGCTTCCGCGCAGCATAACGGAATTCTGCCACAGATATTCCGGGGTGAACGTATCCGTCACGGAGGCAGGGTCTCAGCAGCTTCTTGAATCAGTGCTGAGCGGTGAGATAGATCTGTTCATCGGTGCCGGGAGCTTCGACCCGAAGCTGTTTGAAGCGGAGCCGCTTGCAGATGAACGCCTGCTTCTTGCCGTCCCTGATGGAAGTGAGCTTGTCGGAAAGCTAACCGCTACCCCGCTCACAGCCGAGGATATCCGCGGAAGTTCGATGAGGTTCCTGACGGCGAAGCCTGTGGAATTACCACAGCTTGCAGGCGAAAAGATCATCGTCTGCGACGACGGCGGAGAATTCACGGCAGAAAAGATAGACGGCATTTTCTCGACCGTCGGAATGATTCCGAATTACGCGCTGAAGGTGCGCTCCGTGGAGTCCGCGTTCGCTTTTGTAAAGGCGGATTTCGGCTCGGCGTTCCTGCCGGATTCGCTGGTGAGGTTCGGCGACGTTTCGAAGCAGCCGGTATATTACGTGCTCCCCGACGCGCTGGCAAAGACGGATATTTCGCTTGTCTACCGCAAGAACGGGTATCTTTCAAAGGCGGCGCGGGAGTATTCCCTGCTGCTGAAACAGCTTGTAAGCTATGGAACATGGAGAACTTCCTGAACGAAAGGAGCAGCTATGCAGACGCTTCTTGAAGCACTCGGCGAGGAACTGTACAACAAGGCGCTGAGCGATTCCGTGATTAACATTGCAGACGGACAGGCGCTTACCCGGATAATGCGTCAGGATACCGTAAAGCTCGCGTTTCTGGGCGCTTCTATCTCAATAGGATACCATGCCTCGCCGAACGGCTACGGCAAGTGCTTCCCGGATTTTCTGGAGGAATATTTCCACACCGCCGGAAAGCAGGTGGAATCAGTCAACATGGCGGTTTCCGGAACAAACTGCCTTACCGGAATGATGATAACCCAGCTTCTTGTAAAGGAACAGCAGCCGGATATAGTATTGGTGGAATACTCGATAAACGAGGAGAGCCACCCCATCGGTCTGGAAAAGTACGAGAGCCTGCTGCGAATGCTTCTTTCGCTGGAAAAGCGCCCGGTGGTGATACCGGTGTCCGTGTTCAACCGCGATGGGTATTCCTGCGAGGAATATATGCTGCATTTCGCGAAGATGTACGGAAATCCCATGGTGGGGCTGAAGCACTCGCTTTATCCGCTGATACAGTCCGGAGAACTTCCGATGAACGTGTACACCGAGGACGAAGGACACCCGCACGTTGACGGGCACGAATTCATTGCAAGGGCGATATGGCTTGCTATACAAAGAAGCATTGAGGACAGCGCACCGACGCTCCCGCTGCCTGATCCGATGACCGGAGCGCGATTCGAGGGACTGAAACTTATCGACCTTGAAAAGTCGGCGCCGGAAACTGAACCGTGCAGCTACCATGAGCCGATGTTCCCGGTCTGCCGGAAAAAGAAACCCGGTTCAGGGCTTGTAATGGAATTTGACGAGGAATGCTCACAGCTTGTTGTGATGTATGTCAAGAGCAGCTCCCGCGACCGGACGTCAGTCAACGTCATGTGTGACGGGAAGCGGCTCGGCGGTTTTTCGGGATACAGCCTTTTCGGCTGGGACAATCCATGGACGGAAGCCGTAATGTCTGAGCCGGAAAAGCTCCGCAGGCACATAATTCTTCAAACGGATAAGGGCGACGAAAACAAGCAGCTTTACCTGATCGCGGCTGCGTATTGCTGATAATCTAATAGCATATAGCCCTCTGGCTATCAAACGATAGTCAGAGGGCTTCTTTTTATATTGTGCATATATACCCAAAATATCGCACGTTGTTTGGATATATAATAGAAAGTGAAATAAACTATTGACAACTAATGTTTTTTGAAATATAATTAGTCTTGCTTGACATAGGTATAAATCAATAATAATATAGTTTTTATTCTATGATTTCGAATTGCTTATTGTTTTACAGCTATGTTGAGTTCAGACAATAACTATAACCCGAAAGGAATGAAACTGATGGAAAACACCTCAGCCCCTGCTGTCAGCAAGGCAGGGAGCCGCGACCTACTGGGAAATACGCTGCGAATAGCCATAATCGTGCTTGTGATATGCCTGTTCGTTCCGGTGCTGAACCCGGTGAGAATGAGCGGGCTTATCAGTTCGAATGCGTCTTTTTTCACCTCGGGAATCTCGTACAGCGGGCTTGTCGAGGGCTTCGGGAGGGCGCTGAAAAAAGAGCTGGATAGAGGAAAGCGTACTGGTGATGACCTACATTGGCTCGCTGATAGGCTGCCTCGGAACTGCCGCCGCCGGTATCGGCTGCGCGATGACCCTCGGAGAGATACGCCTGAAGCGTCTTGGCACGAAAATCTCCCTTGGCGGCTGTATCGCCGGCCTTGCAGGAGTTATCTTCATGGCGGCGCAGTACCCGGCATATGAAAATTCCGCCAACGTGGGAAAGATTAAGCCGGAATTCCCAGCGGGAGCTTATGTTTTCATCGGTCTTTACATACTCTGCGCGGCGCTTTGCATTGTATATCTGCTGAAAACGCCCAAAGCCGCAAAGGGAACCAAATTCGCGATGGCTTCGAAATATCAGCTTTTCCTGCTTATGCTTCCGTTCATCGTGCTGATATTCCTGTTCAGCTATCTGCCGCTGTGGGGCTGGCGCTACGGCTTCTTCGACTACACGCCCGGCTCTGAACTCACGATGGATAAGTTCGTGGGATTCAAGTGGTTTACCTACCTGTTCGAGAATTCCGCCACCCGCTCGGATATCCTGAGGGTACTCAGAAATACTCTTGCGATGAGCGGACTCGGTCTGCTGACTTCATGGCTGCCGATGGCGTTCGCGATATTCCTTTCTGAGATACGCAACAATCACGTCCGCCGCGTTATCCAGACCGTGACTACCATACCTAACTTCATAAGCTGGGTGCTCGTTTATACGTTCGCATTCGCACTGTTCTCCACTGAGGGCTTCATCAATACATTCCTTATCAATGCCGGGATAACCAGCGAAAGCATAGACTTCCTGATGAGCAGCGACCACATCTGGCTCAAAATGCTGGCGTGGAACCTCTGGAAAGGCCTCGGCTGGAGCGCGATAATCTACATCGCGGGAATTTCCGGTATCGACCAGCAGCTCTACGAAGCCGCAACGATAGACGGCGCGGGGCGCTTCCGCAAGATGTGGCACATCACGCTCCCGGGACTTATGCCGACGTTCTTTGTAATGCTCCTGCTGGCGATAGCAGGTATCCTCTCGAACGGAATGGACCAGTACCTTGTATTCAAGAATGCGACCAACAAAGCCGCGATAGAGGTGCTCGACCTGTACGTCTACAACCTCGGCCTCGGCGCGGGCGGCAGCGGCGGACTCAGCCAGATACCGCTCTCGACCGTCGTCAGCATGGTAAAGTCGCTCGTCAGCGTAGTTCTGCTGTTCGGCGCTAACCGCGTTTCCAAGGCGATACGCGGCGAGAGCATAGTATAAGGGGGTGCAGGAATGTCAGCAGTTTCAAAGACGGCGAAGCGCAGAAAGCCCATCGCCGCAGAGGACGTAGTATTCAATATACTGAACTACACGTTCTTCATACTTTTCGCGATAGCCTGCGCGTTTCCGTTCTACTATCTGTTCATCAACACGATAAGCGACAACGACCTTGTCAGCAGCGGAAAGATAACGATTTTTCCACAGGGCATACATTTCACGAATTACATATCACTCCTGAACGTTAACGACCTCGGGACATCATTCCTGGTTTCTGTCGCGAGGACGGTCATCGGCACGGTGCTCATGGTTATGGCTTCTGCTCTGGTGGGATATCTCGTCACCAAACGGACACATCGCTGTCAAGATCGGTACAACATTCTCCGACGCGACCAAGGACGCAGACCTCACAACAATATGGGGTCAGGTTCAGGAGTGCATAAAGAACTATTCATGGAATGCGATCTACGCAAAGTCTGACGCAGAGTACGATTCCATCGTTTCCGAGATGATAACCAAGGCGAACGAGTACGGCTATCAGCAGTGCGTTGAGTTCCAGCAGGGCGAGGCGGCTAAGAGAAAAGCTCTCGAAGACGCCGTCAAGTGATAAGACCACCTTTCCTAGATTTCTCCTAGATAAATGGCGTATGTATCTCCGGCGGTATGCAGTATCCGCCGGGGGTACCATACCAAAGAGTGATTTCACGCTTTCTCCCAAAAGCATGATAGAACAGAAAGCGCCGCATTGGTTTCGTGCGGCGTTTTCAATTATGAGAGGACACTATAAATGAGTATTTTCAGACCGGACGGTTTTCTGTACCGCTTCATATCAAGATTCACCAGCCTTGTGCTGCTTTCGCTGTGCTGGCTGGTGTGCTGCATTCCCGTGGTGACTATCGGCGCTGCCTGCACCGCGATGTATTCCGTCTGCTTCAAGATGATAAAGGACGAGGACGGGCATATCCTGCGGAAGTTTTTTGCGGCATTCCGCAGGGACTTCAGACAGGCTACCCTTGCATGGCTGATACTCCTGCCGGTCGGTGCGCTGATACTCTGGGTCGGCTATCTCTATTTTTTCGGTATGTGGGACGTTTCCGGCGCTGCGGATTTTTTTGCGGTCGTAATACTGATACTTGCGGCGGTTTATCTGGTGGTAATGACTTACGTTTTTGCTGTGGCGTCGAGGTATGAGAACACGGCGGTACAGACTATAAAGAACGGTCTGTTCATCGGGCTTCGCTATATCGGCAGGACGATAATTCTCGCAGCTATAACCCTCACTGTTGTATTTGTATGCTGCTGGAATTACGTTACGATACTGTTCGGAGTGATACTCGCGCCGGGATTCTTGTGTTATGTCCACTGCTCGTTTATAATCAGGATATTCGAGAAGCTGGAGTGCGAGCGCAGCGAAAGAGCGGCTGACGAAGCAGTGATTCAAAAATGCCGGGCGGAATTGAATACCGATGAACTGAAACAATAAAATTAAAATGCTCATATTCTTCTGCACCTGATCTCATATAGAATTTTGTCGAAACCGCATGAATAATTCCACGGAAAAGACAGACAATACCTCCACAAAGCAGAAATGCTGATCAATTAAAATAACGGAGGAATTTATATATGAAAGCTACCGGAATCGTCCGCCGTATCGACGACCTCGGACGTATCGTTATCCCTAAGGAGATCCGCCGCACCATGCGTATCCGCGAGGGCGACCCCTCTCTGAACACATTGATACAGTCCGAGGTGCTGGCTGTCGCGCTGGATAAGACCTCGGGAAAGGATACATAACAATGAAGCACCTGTTATTACGGCAGGTGCTTTTGCTATATAGTAAATGAAACAACCACGCATCTATTTTACAGTGCCACAGAAACATATTGTGTTGACATTTCATCCGCTGCATGCTATAATGGATATCATAATAAAAATACACACTAAGGAGGTTTACGCTTGGAAAACAAGATATCATTCAGCGTCCAGATGACCGGAGCGATAAATTATGCAATGCAGCAGAACTACATACCTGTTGTCCGCAGTATAATTCTGACCAATAACACTGAAGAAACCATCAGAGATATCACTGTTAAAATAAGCTCTGAGCCGGAGTTCATCAAGCTGTTCCAGACGGATATAGCACAGCTCGTTCCGGGCGAACCGGTTGAAATAAGCCCGGTAAAGCTCGTGCTGTCCTCTGAGTTTCTTTTCTCGCTGACCGAAAGACTGAACGGCAGCATTCATGTAGAAGTCCTTTCCGGCGACGAAACGCTGACCGCTGGAGACAGCGATATTGCCCTGCTCCCCTACGACTACTGGCAGGGACATTATATCCTGCCGGAGCTTACCGCGGCATTTATTACTCCGAATCACCCGCGAATAGAGGAAGTCACCGCCAAAGCCGGAATGTACCTCAAAAAGTGGACGGGCGACCCGTCGTTCACCGGATATCAGAGCCGCAACCCCAATGTTGTCAAGAAGCAGATAGCGGCGGTCTACGCTGCGCTTCAGGAAGAAAATATCGCATACCGGAATCCTCCTGCAAGTTTCGAACGGCTGGGACAGCGCGTGCGTATGCCGTACGCTGTACTTGAACAGAAAGGCGGCACCTGCCTTGACCTTTCTCTGCTGATGGCTTCCTGCCTTGAAGCGGTGGGGCTGAATCCGCTGGTGATAGTAATTACCGGTCACGCATTCTGCGGCTGCTGGCTTGAGGAACAGACGTTCGACGACTGCGCCGAGGACTGACTAAGCGCACGGCGGACGGAATGGATATGCTGTGCCTGATAGAATGCACCGACTATACTGCCGGAAAAAATACGGATTTCGACCATGCGGAAAAGCACGCAAACGACCGCCTTTCCGACCCATCTGCCTTCAACGTGGCAATAGATATCAGACGCTGCCGCGGCAACGGGATACGCCCCATGCCCGCACGGGTAGCCGAAAACGGCGTATTCAAGGCGGTAGACTACGGAAAACGCGAGTCCGATGAGATAACCAGCGCCCCGAAGGAAATCGACCTTGCGCGCCATGCCGCCCTTTCTGAGGGCAATGTCGAAATAACCCGAAAAACGCTGTGGGAGCGCAAGCTGCTCGACCTGTCGCTGAGAAATTCCCTGCTGAATTTCCGACCGACAAGCGGCTCCGTTCAGTTCATGACAAGCGACCTTGCCGTGCTGGAGGACGCCATCGCAGGCGGCGAGTCGTTCAAGATAATGCCGGCTCCGTCCGAGATATCGCTTGCGCTTTCCGACAGCAAGATTTTCGAGATAGAAAACGAAAAGGATCTCGTTACTGCGATAAGCGAATCGGAATTCAGATCCCACCGTATAAGGACGTTTATCCCCGCCGACCAGCTCGAAAAGGTCATGAAGAAGATACACCGCGCCGCTAAGGTCAGCATCGAGGAAAACGGCGCAAATACGCTGTATCTCGCGCTGGGATTCCTGCGGTGGTTCGAAACCGAAAAGAGCGAACGCCCGCGTTTTGCGCCGCTGGTGCTTATTCCGGTGGATATTATCCGCAAGATCCAGGACCGCTCGTATTCACTGCGCATTCGCGATGAAGAAACGCAGATGAATATAACTCTGCTGGAAATGCTCCGGCAGGATTTCGGAATTGATATCAAAGGTCTAGACCCGCTCCCTCTGGACGACAGCGGAGTTGATATCCCGCTCATATTCAATACGATACGCAACGGCGTGATGTCAAAGCGCCACTGGGATATCGAGGAAATAGCGTTCCTCGGGCAGTTCAGTTTCAGCCAGTTCATCATGTGGAACGATATCCGCAAACGCAGCGACGAGCTTGAAAAGAACAAGGTCGTGTCCTCCCTGATAAGTGGGAAAATGGGCTGGCAGAGCGGAAATGCAGTCCTCACGCCGCGGCAGCTTGACGAAACGCTGAAGCCCTCCGATATGGCTGTGCCGATGGACGCGGATTCTTCCCAGCTTGCGGCTGTTTATCAGGCGGCAAAGGGCGAAAGCTTCGTGCTGCACGGACCTCCCGGAACGGGTAAATCCCAGACCATCACCAACATGATAGCAAACGCGCTGTACAACGGGAAGTCGGTGCTGTTCGTTGCAGAGAAAATGGCGGCGCTGTCCGTTGTTCAAAAGCGGCTTGCTTCCATCGGGCTTGACCCGTTCTGCCTTGAACTGCATTCCAATAAAGCGCAGAAAAAAGCGGTGCTTTCACAGCTTGAAAAAACGCTCTCCATCGGTCATATAAAACCACCTGAGGAGTACGCCGCAACTGCTGAAAAGCTGCTTAAACTGCGCCGGGAGCTCAACTCCGCGATGGAAAATATCCACCGTATCCAGCCTGCCGGGATATCTCTCTACACTGCCATTGTCGAAGCAGACAAGTACGCTGAACACGCCGGAAAGCTCGATATACCCGTGGAGCTTTTCTCAGGCGTTGACCGCTCCATTGCTGACGACTGGCGCGGAGCAGTTCATAATGCCGCGACTGCGCTCGGGGAGCATGAATACGCTTCCTCGCCGCTAAAAGAATACCGCCGCTGCGACTATTCCCCCGAATTAAGGGAGAACTTTTCAAGAGCGTCAGCTGCCATTGCGGACGGCTCCAAGACAGCTTCCGAAGCATTCAGGAACATCACTGCAGCCTGCGGTCTGGATATCCCCGCCGGTTATCAGCAGATATCCGACTGCGTTGGGATATTCACCGAAGCAGTGAACAGCGAACTTCTTCCCGGAATGCTCACAAATCCGCCCGGTCAGCAGGAATGCGCGGCTATGCAGTCGCTTTTATCCGATGGCAGGAAATACAGCGCGCTGACAGCGGAACAGTCCGGAAAATACGAGGACAGCTTCTGGGCTCTGGATTACAACCAGCTTCGTATTGCCTGGAAAGAAAACGAGATGAAATGGTTCCTGCCAAAAGCGCTTGGCAGGAGAAAACTTGTGCGTTCTCTTGCGGTTCATGCAAAGGACACTTCCTCGGTGACCACGCAGAATTATCCGGACATCGTTTCAATGCTTGAGGATGTCACAAAGCTCCGCCAGAGCATTCAGCAGAACAGCGCCGCGAACCTTGTCGGAACGATGTGGCATGGCGAAGATACCGACTTTGACAGACTCGAAAAGGCGTTCACCGCCACCATATCGCTCATGCGGAAGCAGAATTTCAGCGCGTATTCCTCTGCGGTCGGCAGGATAATAAGCGACAAGGAAGTAACCGAAAAGGTTCGCAGCAATATCGCCGTTCTGGACAGCTATCTTGAAAACTCCGATAAAATCGGGCAGGAATACTCCCTTGACCTTTCAGCACAGAAATCAGCTGAGGATTATTTCGGCGCGCTCCGTGAAGCCTCGCTCCGCTGGAACGACAATGTTTCCTCGCTCCGCGAAAGGACCACTCTTGAGAACGCGCTGACCGCCCTTGAAAAATCAGGGCTTAATTGTGCCGCAGAAGCGGTGAGAGCCGGTAAAGTCGGCGGTGAAGATATTATTCCGGCTTTTGAATACAGCTTTGACCGCGGCATAATTTACAGCGCTTTCAGAAAAGACCCGGGGCTTGCGCAGTTCAATCAGGCGCAGTATGAGGACAAAATCAGCTCCTACCGCGAGATGATAAAGAAGTACCGCGAGTTGACTATTCAGGAGCTTGCAGCAAGGCTCTCTGCTAAAATACCGAACGTTTCGGCGGGAACGACAGGCAATTCCGAGGTAGCGGTATTGCAGCGTGCTATAAGGAGCGGCGGCCGCATGACGCCTATCCGCAAGCTGTTCGACAGCATTCCGGCGCTGCTGCGCAGGATATGCCCCTGTATGCTGATGAGCCCTATCTCCGTTGCACAGTACATCGACCCGAACTTCCCGAAGTTCGACCTTGTGATATTCGACGAGGCTTCGCAGCTTCCCACAAGCGAAGCGGTCGGAGCGATAGCGCGCGGAGACAACGTTGTGGTAGTCGGCGACCCGAAACAGCTCCCGCCGACCAGCTTCTTCTCAACGAACCATGTTGATGAGGAAAACTTCGAGCATGAGGACCTTGAAAGCCTGCTCGACGACTGCCTTGCATTAGGAATGCCTCAGGAGCACCTGCTGTGGCACTACCGCTCGCGGCATGAGAGCCTTATCGCGTTCAGCAATGCGAAATTTTACGACAACAAGCTGCTGACGTTCCCGTCCCCCTCCGACCAGATCTCCGAGGTAAAGTGGGTGAACGTCCCCGGTGTTTACGACAAGGGAAAAACCAAGCAGAACCGCGCGGAAGCCGAAGCGATAATCGCCGAGGTGGAGCGCCGTCTTTCCGATGAAAACCTCCGCCGGGACAGCATAGGAATAGTCACGTTCTCCTCCGTTCAGCAGAACCTTATTGACGACCTGCTTTCCGAACTGTATATCAGAAGACCGGAGCTTGAAGCTGCCGCGAACGAGATGTACGAGCCGATATTCATAAAGAACCTGGAAAACGTACAGGGCGACGAGCGCGATGTGATACTGTTCTCGATATGCTACGGTCCGGACAAGGACGGCAGGGTGTCGATGAACTTCGGACCGCTCAACCGCGACGGCGGCTGGCGCAGACTTAACGTAGCGGTTTCCAGGGCGAGAAAGGGCATGGCGGTCTACTCGACCATACGCCCCGACCAGATAGACCTGTCCCGCACCAGAAGCGAGGGCGTAGCGCAGCTCAAAGCATTCCTGGAGTACGCCGCAAAGGGTAAGACCGCGCTTGCGGTGGGGGCTTCCGCGAACACGGCGGCTAAGGACGGATTCGCAGATTCTATCGCGGCAGAGCTTGAAAAACGCGGGTATACCGTTAAACGCGGGATAGGCTCCAGCGGATTCCGCATAGACCTAGCGATAGCCGATCCGCAGGACGATACTTATATTCTGGGAATACTCTGCGACAACAGCCAGCTTTACGAAAACACTACGGCGCGCGACAGGAATATCGTTCAGCCGTCGGTGCTTGGCGGTCTGGGCTGGAAGCTGTGCAGCGTCCACGTTATGGACTGGTTGGACAACCGCGATTCCGTTATTGAAAGGATAATCGCCGCTGCCGAAGCGGCACGAACTGAAAAGAAAAACAATGTCAGACCGGAACCGGAAAAGCAGCCGGAAAAGATACCGGAGCTGGTGCAGATGAACCGATGCGAATGCGCCGAACTGAAAACGCAAAAGTACGTCCCAGCGCACCTTCCGATAATGTCCACTGCTGAGAGATTCTACGAGGACGGCTCGCTGCCAAAGATAGCAAGAGCGATAAACCGCGTGCTTGACGCGGAGGCTCCGATAAGCCGGAAGCTCCTGCTGAAAAACACGATCGCGGCATGGGGAATAACCCGCAGCGGCAGCCGCGTTGAGGAGATCTTCGACCGCGCATTGAGGTCCTCGGGAGCGCGCAGCACGCAGTACGGCGACCAGATCTATATCTGGAAAAACGGGCAGTCGCCGGATAAGTACGATTCCGTAAGGCTCGCGGAGGGAACGGAAAAGCGCTCCGTTGAGGACGTGCCGCCGGAGGAGATCGCCGTTGCAGTACGCTATGTCCTGTCGAAGCAGTTCAGTATGCCGTATTCCGACCTTATAAGGGAAACGGCAAAGGCGATAGGATACACCCGCGGAGCAAACGTTGACCGTCAGATAGGGTACGCGGTAGATATTGCGGTGTCCCGCGGCTGGGCTGAGCGTCAGTCAGATAAAGTAACTTTATCTGACTGATATGGTGCGATTGCAAGATAAGACCCTCGGGGAAGAATCATAACAAATCACCTGGCACTTCGACGGTCTAAAAGACAGATACTTCCTTTGAGTGATGTATCTGTCTTTTTTTCGTTATATCATAACCTATCCGAAAATAGTATCCAACTTATCTTTTAATGTTCCGTCCTTTGCCAATGGCAGCGAATCGCACTGACGCAAATGATGTTTCTTGATCAATTCCCCGCCCTCAAAACCGAGAATGAAGTGAAGAGCGATTTGATAGATTATCTCTGTCGGTGCAAGGCCATATATCTGATTTTCAAATATATGCTGCAACCGCTGTGTTTCGTCAGGAAATGCCTGCTTCACGCCTTCGCTGTTGAACAGCCTTTTAACGATTTCGGCAATATGTAGGCCAGATTTCATGTACAGATCGGCGAATGACTTGCTCGGATCATCGAAACAGCCGGGATTCTCCTGCTCCAATAAGTCAACCATCAGTTTCACAATGCGCTTGGGTGTGAAAATCTGATTAGTTTTCTGCGGCGGAATGTAGTCGAAAATATCCTCGGTATGAAACTCGTCAAAGTAATTGCCCAGCCGTTTACGCAGTGCAAGAAATTCCCTGATAGAATCATCGAATACAACGGGATCAAACAACTTTCCGGGATAGTGCTTTTTCTCTCCGGTTTCAGTATCAGTGTAGGAACCGCCGTCACGGAGCATACGGAATTGGTCAAGTGTGATACTCGTAACCTCTTTAAATACTTCATCTGGAATGATCATATCAAATGTAGAAAGCGTGGTCTCATCATCGCCGTACGCCATAAGGAATGACGGAATCGTTCTGGCAAAGCCGCGGAGATGGTCGCGGACTGCCTCTTCAATGGTCTCCTTTGTTCGTTCACGCTTCTTTGTTTCGACCGTTTTTACGACTTCCTCGCACAGATTCGGTACGGTTTCATCTAAAACGGTACTGACACGTTCCTTAAAGGAATCCATTGCCTCCTGCACCAGTGTATCAAACCGTTCATTGACCTCGGCAGCGGTCTGCCCCGTTTCATGAAGATGAGCAAGCGCGTCCTGCCGCTTGGTTTCCAGCGTTTTCTTCTGAATTGAATAATCGCCGTATTCCTGCGTAACAAGTCGGTCCGCTTTCTGCTCAAGCTGCTTCCGGAGCTTTTGCGCGTCTCTCTTTTTCAGGTCAGCGCCATAGGTGTCGTTTGTGACACGCATCACAGGTGCAACAAGTTCCTTACGAAATACCTCCTGCAAATGAGAAACCTGCTGTTCTTCCGTAGTAGCAGGGGCGGCAAGGATTTCCTCGGTCTTACGCTCCAGCGTTTCGGAGATGTCGCTGTAAATTTTATCTCCAAAGACATTCTGCGTCGTTCCGATGACAAATTCATTCGAAAGCTCAACTTCACTTTTGTCATTGACCGACAGATCTTCCCTTGTTTCAGGTGACACATCTACCAGATCGCCCTCCGGTGCATTTGGCAAAGAGCTGATGATATCAATGACTTCCGGAGGTGCATTGAATATGTTTGCAATGTTCTGGAAAAGGAAATTCGACATAAAGCCACGGCGCACGACCTCCAGAGAACGTATCTTTCTCGGAATGGACAGTACCTTTTCGGCGTCCAGCTCTATCATCTCGCCGTTTTCGTCCTCGCCGATGACCGGGAAGAAATTGAGCAGTTCACGGACATTCTGTTTTCTCTGGTCGCTGTACCCCTTGCCGCCGGAAGTACCGCTGGACAGATCGTTTGCAAATTCCTCGAAAATTATCAGCGTTCTTGCCGGGTCAAAGTCAAATACATAGGCGTTCTTCTTTACATGAAGCTCACCGTTCTCCTGATAACGCCACGGATTCTGACTTCGGAACGCCGCCTGCATATACAGCGCCGGAGACTTGATATTAGAAAGCATCAGCACTGCTGTCCATTCCGGCACAGTAATGCCCGTGGTCAACTGACCCACTGATAATGTGATCGTCTTTTCGTGGTGGTCGATGGCGTCACGCACCTTGTCGTATGCCTTTTTGGATTCCTCTTCCTCGGATAGTCTGCCGTCACCGGCAGCAAGTACGATCTCGTACTTGCTGAAAATCGTGTGTTCTTTGAGCTTTTTTGCCAGTGCCTTTGCGCTGTCCACACGGTTCAAGAGCCAGAAAGTATGCTTCAGCTCTGCGCGAAGTTCCGGCGTGGAGAACGGGAATTTTTCCTGTGTAGTCAACGCTTCAAGAAAATGGTCAACGGACTCCGCATAAACAAAGTCGCCGTCCGATTTCACGGAGAAAAACAAATTCAGATCAAATGCATACTCTTCCGTTTCACCCTCGATTTCAACACCCCTCTGCAGCTCTTCCCGAATAATTTCAGACATCTGATATGTAAACAAATTAAGCTGCGGAAGATTTTCATAGGGATTATTCTGCTCCGTATCCGCCCAGTCAGCCTTAGCAGAGGTGATTCGCTGAACTGCTCTACGGATATAGAGCGTTTTATTCTTGAAGTTCACATCTTCCCATTTCAGCCCGCAAAGTTCACCGATACGCAGTCCCATAAACAGCGACACCATAATACCAAAAGCGGTAGGTGATATATTTGATTTCAGATATGAAATGAGCTTTTTCTGCTGATCGTAGCTGATCTTATCTACCTGTTTCCTTCAAATGGGATAGTATGCTGAGCACTGATACCTGCTAAAAACCGCGGATTTCGCAAAAGTATCTATTTTGAGAAATCAGCTTTATGCATTACACACGATTATTGGGCTAATAGTACTCTGGATATGTGAAAAAGCTGCTTGCATAACTTTGCAAGCAGCTTTTGAGCAGTTTTAAAAAAGAAAAAGGGCATTGCCTGTGATGTGCAACGCTCCCAATAATCATATTATTATGTCAATTAATGCATGGATATGAGCAGATTATTTGAAGTTGACAATATCGTCTAATCCACACAGAACTATTCTGCCGTTACTTCTCCCGGATTCTTCAACGATTTTTACATCGAAACCTGACTCCGAGAACAGATAATAGTAAAATTCAGCCTTATCTTTGTAGTTTGACAGCTTTGCGGTCGTGTCAAGATATTCTGAATATCTGAAAGGCTTTCCCTTGAATTTGCATTCACCTACCAGGTACTGATCAGACTGCTTTGATATTGCAAGAAGGTCGATTTCTGTATCGGCAAGTTCAGTGTCCTGCCCGCGTCTTACTGTTGTTCTGCCCCACCATCTGCCCATTTTAGCATATCTGAATGGCAGCTTACAAGCCTTTTGCAATTCTCTGACATATTCGCGGCAGATATCCTCAAATGGCATGGCTGCAAATTCATGAAGCAACGGTTCAACCGAGTATTTGTATACTCCGTCCACATCTCCGCCTTCCAGTTCAGACATATTTGTGAACACAAAGGCGTACCAGAAGCGAAAGAAATTATCCGTTATTCGATACAAGCCCTTGTTTGAATTTGCTTTTTCCTTTATACTTTCCGAAATGGAAAACTCACGCTCGATAATTCCAAGCTCAATAAGATTTTTCAGGTACACACTGGTTTTAGAGGTGTCGTCTATAAGCGACTTCATACTGATTTCATTCAGCTTTGTGTTTCCGAGAGCAACAGCCTCAATAATGGAGTTATAAACAGGCGTTTCACGCAGCTCCTGCCGCAGCAGAAATTCTACCTCGCTGTAAAGAGTGCTGCCCTTTGAAAGAATGCTCTTTTTGATATTCTCTTCAAGCGTCCTGTTTCCATCGAATTGGTTCAGATAGTGTGGAATACCGCCAAGAATAGAATAAGCTATTACTTTTTCTCTCGGGGAATAGTCCGGGAAGAATTTTGCTGCGTCATAAAACCCCATCTCGGTCATTTTGTATATTCCTGTTGCACGACCGTAAAGTGGATTCTTCTCTGCGAGCAGTTCTTTTTCAATAAAGCTCATTGCGCTGCCGCAGAGAATTAGCATAATGTTTTCATCTTTCAGCAGGTCGTCCCAGAGATTCTGCAAAATAGATGGAATGCTCTCATTGCCTTTGCACATATAAGAAAATTCATCTATTACAACGAGCTTTTTCTTTTCACCGTAAGGCAGTTCAGTTATGCTGCGGAATGCTTTTTCCCAATCTGTAAACTCAGATATATATGCGCTTGCGGGGATTTTCTCCTTTAATAACTTTTCAGAGAAATTCTTTAGCTGGAGCTTGTCTGTGCATTCGCGGCAAGAAAAGAACAGGTGGGGCTTGTCCTTACAGAATTGTTTTAACGTTTCGGTTTTGCCGACGCGTCTTCGACCGTACAATACGACTAGTTCGCCTTTATTACTACTATAACGCTCTTCGAGAAAATTTAGTTCCGATTCTCTTCCAATAAACATATGAACACCTCATCTTTACTAATCACGATTTACTAAATCATGATTTGATTATATTATACCCTGTTTTTTTGAAAAAATCAAGTGGGTAATCATTATCTCCGTGAATATATTGTAGCACTACATTCAGCAGAGTAAATTCATCTGAATTCCTCTTGACAAATAAGAAAAATACTGCTATAATTACACCGTAATCAATTACGGCGTAATTGCAGAAAGTGAGGCGGTCATATGGCACTGAGAGATCATTCATTAGACGGTAAGATAATTTCAGCTGCGCTTGAGGAATTTTCAGATAAGGGATACATGGGGGCGTCGCTAAGGAAGATTGCGGAGAGGGCTGGGGTCACGGTCGGTGCTATTCAAATACGGTACAAATCAAAGGACGAGCTTTTTGTGAGCTTGCTTAAACCATTTATTGACGATATCGAAGCGGCTTTTCACAGAATAAAGTCCGATTATTATTCCGGTGATGGAAAAGATATCCTGACACAGCTTGATATGTCTATGCGGAATGAATCGAGTGCGATACTTCATCTGA
>CALBGD010000342.1 GCA_937893735.1 uncultured Clostridia bacterium
CCCAACTGCCCGCCTATTCCGATTCTCATTCTAAAAGATATGTAAGTTTCAGCCACATATTGACATATTTCAGCAAATATGATATACTAAATACCAGGGCATTAACAGAATGCCTCACACATTATAAACAGAGGAAACACGCACTTCGGTGCGGTATGGTTTAAGGAGAACAATTATGTTTTGTCAGAAATGCGGCTGCATTCTTACCGAGGGCGCACGCTTCTGCGGAAACTGCGGCGCAGAGATTAGCGCAGCCACAGCAACACCGCATGAACAGACGGAGGCTCAGGCTGTAATGAACAGCGCTCCGCAGGAAACTCAGGCTCAGCCTACGCCCACTGAAGCACTCATGAACGAATACTATCGCGCGGCAAACGCTCAGTCAGAGATACCGCAGGATATCCAGCCGGAGCGCTACACGATTCCGGAGCCGATTCCCGAAAAGAAAAAGCGCAGCAGGCTGGTTCCCGGAATATGTATCGCAGCGGGAGCACTCGTGGTCCTTGGCGGCGCGGGAGCGCTGGTGTACAACCTGAATAAGCCCGCAGTAACGCGGCTCCTGATGGGCGACGCAAATTACGCGCACTCCGTGATGATGGGAGCCATAACCGGAGCCGACAGCGCGGCATTTGACGCGGCTTCACAGCAGGCGCTGAATATGGCTGCCTCCGCGATGAGTTCCGGAGCCGCTTCGCAGGCGGGTGACATAGTGCAGAATGCAGCACACGGAGAACTCGGGGCACTCGACAGCGTTGTAACAGGCAGCGACCCGATGGAGCAGGCAGGAACTGCACTCCGTTTCGCGGCTGACTACGCCAACAGAATGACCGGAATGGACGGCGTGAGCATTACGTTTTCCGGCGGCGCGGAGTTTGATCAGGCTGCAATAGACCGGGCAATTGCTGAAACCGATGCAGAGGAATGCAGGGACAAAATGACCGATTTCATGAAGTCACTGAGTTCCATTGAGTTCACGGCGGCGGAGAAAAACAGCGGCAGCGCCTATGAATATTCGGCAAAGCTGACCTCAGGCGGCGATACCCTCGGTGAGCTCCAGACCCGCTATGAGCAGGACGGCAGGACTACCGTGATATTCCCCGGAATGAGCACCACCGGATTCCAGCTAACGCTCCCGGCGCACACGGAAGCTCAGGAGATCCCGCAGTACGATGTGACAAAATTCTATGGGAACCTCGCGGCAGGCTTCAGGGAGCAGTTCAAGAACTTCGAGATAACCTGCACTGATGGCTCCGAGCAGCTCGGCACGCTGAAATTCACCGGAATGACCGTGCAGATAAAGCTCGACAAGGACGATATATGCGACCTGCTCCAGCTTGTGATAGACACGGCGCAGAATGACGCGGAGCTCGAAAATTACATAAAGGCGCTCGCACAGATAAGCGGCGAGGAGCTCTCGAACGCTTACAAGGAGATGTCCGAAAGCGTTGCCACCGCCCGCGGAAACTCCGTAAAGGCGGGCGCGGAGCTCACATTCTTCGTGGATAAGAGCAACACTACGGTCGGAGTTAAGGCAGTGTTCACCGCGAATGATGATGTCAGTGAAACCATGGAATGGCTCACCGACGGGCAGAATTCCGAGTTCATAGCGCAGACCAGCGACAACGAGCTGTATATTGCGGCACATACCACAAGCACCTCCGCAGACAGCGGCAGTATGGTCATTGAAATGAATCCCGCAATGCTGCACATTAAGAATAACGAAACGGCAGTGTTCAATGTGGAATACTCCGGCGTTGGCACGGCAAACGTTTTCGGAATGCCGTTCACGGTCGGCACATACAAGCTGACATTCCCGGACGACACCGCAAAACTCCTGAGCGACGGAGACGCGGAAACGGAAAAGGCGCTTACCGGCTCGGCATTCACGCTGGATTCCAAGGCGCAGGGCAAGGGTATCTCCTACAACCTGTGCGCTGAGCTGAACGGATACGGAAAGTTCACGCTCGGAATGAAGATAGACGAAACGTCAGGCGAGGTCGCACCCGTTCCCGGCAGCGAATACAAGCTTCTCGACCCGGATTCCATGACAGAGGACGAGGGCGCGGCGTTCCAGAACGACATTCTTTCCTATTACGCTGAACTTTCTCAGAAAAACGCGCTTGTAAGCTCCATTTACGGCATGATAACGGCGCTTCAGGATACCAATTATCCTGATTATTCAGACGACTACTGGGACTCCCCCGAAGATGACGGCAATGACTGGAGCTGGACAGACGAATCCGAATGGAATTGGACTGACGAATCCGACTGGAACTGGACGGACGAATCAAACGACTGGGATTATGAAGATATGCTCCCCACCCCTCAGCTTGAAGCCACTGCTGAAAACGTACAGCACGCAAACGAAGTCGCTTCGCTGATAAAGGATATGGCTTCTGAGTTCCTTGCAAAGATGGAAGCGGAGGGCGCAGCTCTCTTGTCGGATTCAAACGTCGTCTCGATTTATTCTTTCGATGGCAACTGGCAGCTCTACTCCTACACCCTGAACGATCCCAACGACTGGGCAGACGGTCAGGATCACTGGGGTTTCAACTTTGATCCGGAAACCCTTGAAAGTACGGCGTCCGGCGACAGCTCGAAGGAAATGCTGGCTTATTTCGAGGAGGCATTCCCGGAGCTGCAAAACACTTTCATGGCGATTTATATCGAACACGGCAAGGTGATCGGCGCGGCTTATATTCCCGAGGGAATATACAGCGAACTGTACGCTCCGGAGTTATCCGATTTTGAAAACGGCACATGGGATTACTGCGGCGAGGGAGCGGACCCCGAAATCGACGGAGTAATAAACGGCTGGATCATCGGATTATCTCCGGTGCTCACCAGAAAGTAAATACGACTTATGGAGCAGCTTATGGCCGCTCCATTTTTCTGCAATAAATCTTCAGCTGCCTATTGACAAAAACGAAACCCCATGATATAATTAATAGGTTTGTCAAAAAGCCGTTACATTACTCAGGTGTTTTCATGTGAAGAAAGGTCGTTTACTATGGCGAATTATGACGTAATTATCGTGGGCGCAGGTCCTGCCGGAATATTTACCTCGCTGGAAATGCTCAGATCGGAAGAGCTCCGCAAGGGCTCCAGGAAAAAGGTGCTTATCATTGAGAAGGGCTTCCCGGTTGAAAAGAGAGCCTGCCCCAAGGCTAAGACCAACGTCTGCATGAACTGCAAGCCCTACTGCCATATAACCACCGGATTCTCAGGAGCTGGCGCATTCTCGGACGGAAAGCTGTCGCTCTCCAGTGAGGTTGGCGGAAACCTCCCGGAGCTCATCGGCGAGGAACTGGCGCAGGCTACCATCGACTACACCGACAAGATATACCTTGAATTCGGCGCCGACCCTCACGTTGAGGGCGTGAGCGACCCGGACAAAATACGCGAGATACGCAAGAAAGCGATAAACGCCAACCTGAAGCTGGTCGACTGCCCTATCCGGCACCTCGGCACGGAAATGGCGCACCAGCTCTATCTCCGCATTGAAAAGTACCTTCAGGAGCATGGCGTTGACATCATGTTCCAGACGCGGTGCGAGGATATCATCATTGAGGGAGATGTCTGCACCGGCGTTATAATCACTGACTGCAAGGGAAACGACCGCCGCGAGCTGAAAGCACCCAGCGTTGTCATTGCGACCGGAAGAAAGGGCGCCGACTGGCTTGAACATACCTGCGAAAGCCACAGCATAGCTCACCAGCCCGGCACCGTTGACATCGGCGTCCGCGTGGAGGTGCGCAACGAGGTCATGGAGGAGGTCAACGCCGTCCTCTATGAGTCCAAGCTCATCGGCTATCCGCTTCCGTTCAAGAATAAGGTGCGTACATTCTGCCAGAACCCCGGCGGCTTCGTAAGTCAGGAGAACTACGACAACGACCTTGCCGTGGTCAACG
>CALBGD010000343.1 GCA_937893735.1 uncultured Clostridia bacterium
CATCGGCACCGAGCACATCGACGACCTTATCGAGGCTCTTGATACCGCTTTCGCCGCGATCAAGTAAAATTCCGGATCTCCGGGGAAGGCGCGCACATTCCTTTCCCGCAGGTCTGAGAGTACCATTGTTTGCTTACCGTTCACAGGTTTTTCCTGAATACCTTAATAGTTACTTCATCACTTTAACTTTCCCGGCTCCACCCGAGCCGGGAGTTTTTTTATCCGGGTGAATATCCGCAGGGATTCCGGACATAATATGCTCAGGAAAAAAGTTTAAGGCAACACCGCGCAATTAACGGTTGGCACCTTTGCCGTACGCTTACTTGCATCTTTTTCGTCATATTGCACAACTTTCGCTTGACAGGCGTGGTCTCCCCCTGCTGGGGGAGGTGTCACGAAGTGACAGAGGGGCTGACCGAAAGACCAGCCTGTCTGCGCTCAATTTGTACAATCTGACAAAAAAATCTGCGGCGTAATCGCACGACAATAATTGTGCGGTGTTACCTTAAAAATTTTTTGGATTTTTTTCAGAAAGTACTTGACAAAATGGATTTACCGTGATATAATATTATTCGTTAAGTTACTGCGGTGTCGCCAAGCGGTAAGGCAGATGACTCTGACTCATCCATTGCGAGGGTTCAAATCCTTCCACCGCAACCAAATCAAAGAAGCCACCCAATAGGGTGGTTTTTTTGTGCCTTGTAACGTAATATTAATTATATAAAAAATCACCGCCCTCCGACCGGAGAGCGGTGTTTCTTTTAATAGCTTACGCCAGCGTTATAGCGGAGATATAGAACGCCGAGCTCTCGCCGGGCACTCCCTTGGGAACTATCTTGAGGGTGTGCTTTCCGGAGCTCATGAAGCTCTTCACCTCGGTGAACTGGACGTAGTTTCCCCAGCCGCCGGAGAAATCCGCGTTGAGGGTGGTGACGAAATCATCGTCTATATAGATATCCGCGAGACCGCCCTTGCTGGTGAGCTTTCCGTACAGGAAGCCTATGCTCTGCGCCTCTACCTCGACAACGAGCGCCGCGTCATCGCCGTAGGACCCGTCTGCGGTCTTTGCTATCCACGGGTCGTTGAAGCCGCCGAAGTTCATGCTCTTCTTCTCGAAAGCTCCGGCGGAAACGGGCTGAGCTTCCTCAACGGTGAGCATTCTTGCGTTTTCGTACTTCTCGCCGCTGTCGCCGGGAGCCGCGAGCTGTGGGTCGGTGTCGTCGATGCTGTCAACGTTGTCGATGACGTACTGGAGGTATGTGGTGAGCATAGCGCTGAGTATCGCGTGGCCTGCGGTGTTCGGGTGGATATTGTCGCCGGAGATATCGGACCACACCTTGCCGCTTGTGTTGGTGTTCAGGAAGTTCAGCATTGCGTCATGGTAGGACACCATCGGAACGGAGTACTTCTCGGCCACCTCGCCGTGGCATTCCTGCACGCTTGTGCCGTTGTCCTGCGTCATTGCGACGCAGATGATTCCGGGGTTGGTGGAGTGCTTCCAGATCTTGCGGATAAGGCCCTCGTAGGTGAGCTTGT
The DNA here is from genome assembly GCA_937893735.1 of uncultured Clostridia bacterium. Classification (GTDB taxonomy): domain Bacteria; phylum Bacillota; class Clostridia; order Oscillospirales; family Ruminococcaceae; genus CAG-115. Next base: position 1,537 of record CALBGD010000343.1, read on the forward strand.
TGATGGCGTTGTTCTGGGACTCGTCGTTTACCGAGAAGTCGATGAAAACGAGGTCGGGGTCGTAGCTGAGCACCTGCTCGTCGCAGCGGTGCACGCCGATGTAGGAGCCTGTCGCGCCGATACCTGCGTTGACGTAGTTCACCTTTGCGTCAGGGAACTGCTCCTGGATCCACTTTGCGGTGAGCGCGGCGTAGCAGGTCTCGCCGTCAGCGCCGGTGCCCTGAGTGATGGAGCCTCCGAGGAACGCAACGGTCGCTTCCTCGCCGGACTGGAGCTTTTTGATGAACTTTGCGATACGCGCGGGGTTGCCCTCGTTGTACATCAGCAGGGGGAGCATATCCTGCGCCGCCTGATCAGCGGCGGACTGGTCGAGCCCGAGGGAGGACTGGACAGCCTGCGAGAGCAGGTCGGGCTTCATTGCAACGGGGAGGGAAGCGCCTGTTTCGGCTCCGGACTCTGCGCCGGGCTCAGCGGAGGTATCGTCCTGCGCGCCGGAATCGGTCTGGGAGGTATCAGTCTGGGAGGTAGCCTCTGCCTGGGAGGCAGCCTCTGCCTGGGAGGAGCTCTCGCTGGACGGTGTGGAATTCCCGCCGGAGCAGCCCGCCATTGCGAGCACCATAGCTCCTGCGAGCATTACTGCGACAAATTTTTTCATAGATGTTTCTCCTTAAATTAAGTAATAAGTCAAGAACGTTAGGTTCAGTAACTGCTTACATATAGAATTATACACCTAAAAAATATGCTTGTCAATAGCGCGGGAGGGTTTTGGCGGGAGTTCCGGAAGATATCAGAAGCGGCGGGGGCGCACTGGGAGAACGGTTTGCCTGACGGCTGTTACGGAGCGTTCCTGCGACTGTGTATCCGTAGGGGAGGGGAGATTAAGACGATAACGTGCTTGGTGGTGGAAAACTCTTCGTTTCTCAGACACGCTACGCTTAGTCTGCCCCTGCCCACACCCCTTTAGCGCCTTTTGAGCGTAATCAGACGTGCGCGACAGAGATGAGCATGACAAGGAGTTGCTCTGTGAGGGGAGTTTCGCCTCTGCGGAGGCGACAAGGGCGCCGCCCTTGACCTGCGAGGGGGTCGCCCCCTCGACCGCGAGTAAACACCGTGGCTCGGATTTTATGGGAGATACGGGAAGCGGCGCACAGCAAAAAGGGAGGGGCTGCCCCCTCCCATGAAACTATATAAAACTCAGAATCAGAATACGCCGCGAAGCGGCACCTTAATTCCGAATTAAGAATTCCGAATTCCGAATTATCTCTGGTATGCTGGTACGTTATTCTTCTGCTTGAATTTCAGCCGCAGGTGGTCTGCGATAAGCGCTATGAACTCCGAATTTGTGGGCTTCCCGCGGGTGGTATGCACCGTGTAGGAGAATATCCTTGTCAGCACGTCCACATCGCCCCTGTCCCATGCTATCTCGATGGCGTGGCGTATAGCCCTCTCCACCCGGGAGCTGGTCGTCTGGTAGTACTTTGCGACTGTCGGATAAAGGAGCTTTGTGATGCAGTTTATCATCTCGTCGTTATTGACGGAGAGCATTATCGCGGTGCGCAGGTAGTGATACCCCTTGATATGCGCGGGTATCCCCACCTGATGGATTATCTCAGTGACGGCGCATTCAAGGTCGGTCTCGTCCGGGACAGCCTCCGGCTCCTCGCGGTTGGAGCACAGGCGCGTCACGCGGCTGACGAGGTAATCCGGGTCGATGGGCTTCACCATGAATCCCGCCGCGCCGGCGTTCATTGCTTCACGCTCGAGCATGGGGTCCTCCCTGCCGGAAACTATGAGCACATTCGGGCAGTATTTCTTCTCTGTCTTTAGTCTGCGGATCACCTCCACGGCGTCGCAGAACGGCATTTTAGCCTCCAGCACCGCCACGTCCGGCGCCTCGGACTTTATGGAGCTGAGCACTGCGTTTCCGTCGCAGTGGCGGGTTATCGCGTACATTCCCGCGCCCTTCAGGGCTCCTGCCCATGCCATGCCGCAGTCGGCGGTGTCGCTTCCGATTAGTACCTTGATCTTGCTGTTCATGATTTTTCCTCCATATAATTACTCTCGCGGAACTCTGAAAGCCTCCTTACGCTCTCAGTGGTTCCTATTTTCCCCGGCGGAGCTTTCCCCTCTCTGCCTTATTTTCGGACCTCATGTTCGTTCTTTTTATGTCCGGTAACTAAATAATACCATATTCTGGATTTAAATGCAAGAGGTTTTTGGAAATTTCTTGAAGCGCAATAAACCGCCGAAATTCCAGAAGAAAAACCCCGCGAACCCGCATACAGCCGCGTTCAACGGACATTTAGCCGCAGAATATGCGAATATTCCTTAACGTCAAATTAACACGAAAGATAAGGAAAAACCCCGGAATCTCTCGGAATCCGGGGAACGATTTATGGTAATTACTGGTTATTCCCTGTCGCTGCGGTACTGCTTCGGGGTCATTCCGGTATGCGTGCGGAACAGCTTGCAGAAATACGCGGAGCTGCTGAATCCGCACTCCAGGGCGACTGCCTCCACGGTCATATTGCTGTCGCGGAGCATCTGCATGGAGCGCTCCACGCGGTGTTTGAGCAGGTAGCTCACGGGGGAGGTGTGCAGGTAGCTCTGGAAGCACCTTGAAGCCTCGCTGCGGCTTATGCTGGCGGCGTTTGCGATATCCTGAAGGGAAACGTCCTCGGCGTAGTGCTCCTGAATGAAGCCTATCATCTTCTGCATTCTTATCTGGAGGACGTGTTCGTTCTTGACGGCGGGGGCGAGCTCTATCTCGGTGTGGTGCATGAAAAGGAGCTCCCACGCGCGGTTTATCTCGCACTGCACGCGTATCTCGAAGCACTCCGGCGAACCCGGAGGGTTGCTGAACTGGAGCATGGGCACCTCGCCGTAGCTGCCTATCTCGCCGTAGCTCTGGAGCATGGAGAACACGCGGTCAAGGCAGTCGAGTATCTCCAGCTTCCACGGTGCGGAATCGTCCAGTACGACATACGGCAGACGGGAGTTCAGGGTTATCGGCATTATGTACCGGGAGTTTATCACGCTGTTTACAGGCGCGATGAACTCCGGCTGGAACACGACATTCGGGCACCAGCAGGGAGCCTCCCCGCTGGAGGTGTAGCTGTGCAGGCAGTTGGTGTTCATGAATATGCCCTGACCGGCGTACAGAGTTATCTCGCTGTTTGCCGCCTGAATTTTAACAGTGCCATGGTGCACCACGAAGAACTCAAGATTCGGGTGCCAGTGCAGCGGCACGCTGTTCCCCGGTATATGCAGGGAATTGACATAGTATTGTATAGGAAACTCGGCCTTTCCATGCTGGATAAGCTCCTGAAAGTTCTCTTTCAGCGGCATACGGAATTCTTCCAAACACACACCCCCTGGTTAATTCGGAATTCGGAATTAATGTGTCCGGCTTCGCCGGATATATTTAAAATTATAGATATTTAAATCAGTCCGCGGCAGCAGACACGATGTCTGCGCAGTTGCCCCAAAGGGACGTGTCTCCCCCAGCGGGGGAGGTGGCACGAAGTGCCAGAGGGGTTGACCGACAGAACATGACGCCGCCCAACAGAGGGCAGCAGGGTGGACGACCGAAATTCCGAATTCCGAATTAATGTGTCCCCCCCTTGGGAATATTATAATATAAATCGGGAATATTGTCAATTGCTCATTTTGATTATAGAGAATATAATAATATTATACAGATAAAGGCGAAAATATTTGTGCATATCCGCCAAAGATAACGATTACATATTGTCGGAATTGCCTAGAGTAATTTAAGTAAAATTCCGCGAAACCGCATGGCTGAGCGGAATACGCAATTGCACAGTACCTTCCGGGACTTACGAAGCTCCCGTCAGATTGCACAAAAAAAGTAAAAGGGAGTACGCCAATGAATTTAAAGAAAACCGCCGCCTGCGCCTTGATCCTCGCGATGGTGATGGGGCTGACCGCGTGCGATGACGAGGCTCCGCAGCAGAGCTCCGGCTCGAATGCCGCGACGGCGCCCGCTGTTACCACGACGACTTCGGCCTCCACGACCACCGACCCCAACGCAGGGCTCGACATGACCGACAAGGAGACCAAGGAGCTGGACACCTCCGCCTGCCCGCCCAGCGGAAACGCCGGAGTTATAAAGTACCTCGGATTCTACGACATCGCCTCCGACCAGAAGGGAACCGAGCAGTGCCTCATCTTCCAGTCTGACCTGTACGGCGGCACCATCGAGTACACCAGCGCCCCCTACGGCACGGCGTATTTCGAGAAGCTGACAACGCTTATCTCCAGCGACGATTCCCCGGACCTTGTGACCAAGGACGCGATGCTCTATCCCGGAAACGTCAGCAAGAACCTCTTCGAGCCGCTCGACGACTACTTCGACCTCTCCACCCCGCTGTGGTCGGACATGAAGAGCGTTGTGGACAGCTTCGCATGGAAGAACAGGCACTACTATTATCCGCATCGCACCACGACAAAGTACGCGCTGAACTACAATAAAAAGACCATCGCGGACAACGACCTCACAGACCCCTACGACCTGTACAGGGCGGGCGAGTGGACGTGGGACGCGTGGCGCGACCTGATGATACAGTTCTGCGACAAGAGCGATGATCACGTTGGATTCTACACCACCAACGACACGATAACAAGCTTCATCGCCACCACCGGAACCACCCTCATCGACACCCAGCCGGACGGCACCATCACAAACAACTTCCTTTCCGCGGACGTTTCCCGCGCGATGACGTTCCTTGAGGGGCTCTGCCGCGACGGCCTGACCTACGACAAGTCCTACGGCGACTGGGTTTCCCCGCAGGTGTTCTCCACCGTTTCCGACAAGCTGCTGTTCACCTGCACCGAGCCGGAGTGGACATACATAGCCGAGACCGAGAACCTCCAGAACCCGAAGGGCGTTGAGAAT
>CALBGD010000344.1 GCA_937893735.1 uncultured Clostridia bacterium
GGCGAATTCTGGAGCCGCCCTACCGAGGAGGCAGTCGAAAGGCTGTTCACCATTCGCCGCAGATTCCCTCAGGCGCTGATCTGCGCCAACGACTCAATGGCTATCGCCGCTGTGAACGTTCTGAAAAAGCACGGAATGAAGATCCCAGAGGACGTTATCGTCACCGGATTCGATGGAATAAAGGAGATAAAGTACAGTATCCCGAGCATAACCACCTGCCTTTGCAGCAGCGACCGCCTTGCAGATTCCATTACGAATATCGTTCGGGAGACCATCGCAGGCAGGACCGAGCCGGAATATAAGCTTGTGGAGCCTGAGCTCTGGAAGGCTGAAAGCTGCGGCTGTCCGGGAAGATCCTACATCAATCCGTCAGAGGAGCTGACCTACGTCAATAACACGTTTTACCGCTTTCAGGCAGAAGAGGAACATATGTTCCGCATGATCTCGCGCATTCTGGAATGTCACAGCTTTTCCCAGATCGCGGGGCTTCTTGACAATCATGTATTCTATGACATGATGATCGCGATAAACAATGAATGCACCGACCGTACCATTAATCCGATGGAAAGGTGCACCGACAAGGCGTACGGGGACAGCGTAAAGGTCATTTTCAACACAAATCGTCCTAATAAAGACTGGCTGGACGACTTCAATACGTCTGAGCTGCGCCCTGATTTAAGCGATATGCTGAACGAGCATGAACACCCTCTCATATTCTTCTCGCTGAATTATGTGGGCATTCCGATGGGTTATGTGTGCTTCAACTATTTCAATTACGATGTTCAGAACTACTACAAGGCTTCGCAGATAGTCAACACGTTAAACTGTGGATTTGGTGCATTCCGCACTGCACAGTACCAGCATTACCTCAGCAAAAAAATAGAGGAGATGTACCGCTGCGACGGACTCACTCACCTGCTCAACAGAACCGCCCTGAAAAACAGCTATCAGCTTCTTCATCAGAAATGCGGGAGCACCATGACAGTGGTTCTCGCCGATCTTGACGGACTGAAGCACATCAACGACACATATGGTCATGACGATGGCGACTTTGCGATATGCACCGTCGCACAGGCGCTCCGCATGAGCTGCCCCGCAGATTCACTGTGCGTGCGCTGGGGCGGCGACGAGATGGTAGCCGTGATCCCCGGCAAAGTCACATCAGAGCAAATCAGAAATGATATAGACAGGCACCTTGATGATGTTAACCGTACATCTGGAAAGCCGTACCACATATCCGCAAGCGTTGGCATAAAGTCCTTTGATTCAGCTGGTCCATCTGAATTTGAGGACATGGTAAGGGCAACAGACCAGCTTATGTACAGCGAAAAGAAGCGCAAAAAGCAGCAGGCTGACGCTCCTGCCAAAGAGGTGTAAAGACAAATGAAAGCAGTAATTTACGAAAGCAATACCGGAAGCACGAAGCGCTATGCTGAAATGCTCGCGCAGAAACTCGGTGTTCCCGCATATTCTATGAAAGAAGCGGGAAAGGCCGTCCCCAAGGGCGAGGAAGCGGTATTCCTCGGGTGGGTGTTTGCGAACAAGATACAAGGGCTCACGAAAGCGCTGAAGAAGTGGAATATCGTCTGTGCCGGCGCAGTCGGAATGAATCCGTACTGCAGGAAATACCGCGAAATACTCAGGGACTCCAACAAGACGGATAAGCCGATTTTTTACCTCCGCGGGGCGCTTGACCTCAGCAAGCTGAGATGGCTCCAGCGGAAGCTTCTCCAGACTATCCGCACTGACCTTGAAAAGCAGAAGAAGCCCGGGACCGAGGACATGATAAAGGTCCTGCGGGACGGCTGCGATTTCGTCAGCGAAAGCAATCTCGATGAGATAATAGCTTTTACGTTGTCAAATAGATAAAGCTGTCGGCAGGGATTTCAGCTCCCTGCCGATGTCTTTATTCAGGTCAGTTCAGCTTGGCTACGTTAGACCACTTTCCGTAGATACGCCTGCCTCCGGACGTGACATACGGGCGAACCCTGAACCGGCAGCCGCCGCTCTCCGTCCACTTTACCTTTGCCGAGGTTTTCTTAATATCAGACAGCTTCGCAAACGGCTTCGTCCCCTCCGCCGCCTGAAGCTCATACCCCTCTGCGCCAGGTGATTTCTTCCAGCTCAGGGACGCGCGCTTCTCTGCGGTGCTCTTTGCCGTGAGAGTTGTTTTCCTCGGCAGTATGCGGAATCTCAGCGTTTTCGTGCCCTTGTAGCTGTTGATTCCGGTTATCGTGACCACGGCTGTTCCGGGCATCTTATTGTCCGAGTACTCCACCGTGTAGTCAAAGCCCTCGCAGAGATATTTCCTGCCCTCGTCGTATATTTCGAGCTCCGGACGGAATTCCTTTCCGGTATAGGTCACAGTGGGGAGCGCCTGATATTTCAGAGCCGATATATCCCTGACCTTGTCCGGGTCGAGCATTCTTGCGGAAAACTCTCTGCTTCCGTCTATGTACTTTCCGGCACTCATTATATTATATCTGAAAAGGCAGGAGGCGCTCCTCTCAGCAACCCGAAACACCCACTCGTCACTCTTTCCGTAGATGACTCCGACAGCATCTCCGTTTTCAGTCATGTCTGCCCAGACATCAAAATCATCGTCTGTGGTGCAGTCGTCCACCAGAATATCGCCGCTTAGTCCGTCCTCCCCGAAAAGGGTAAAAACAGTCCAGGTGCCGTATACCCCCCACTCGTCCGTAGTATAATCATCGAAATACACGGTAAAATTCAGACCAGCCCGTCCGCTTTCCGCCTGACTTGCCTGATACAGTTCGTATTTCTCCTTTGGAACGGTGAATATAATGCCCGTGTACCCAGGCATAATGTCCGTGCGGACCGTAACTCCCGGCTCGGAGAAATCAAGGTCTGCCGGCAGAACCGGAACTATCTGCTCCTCTGCCTGCGGGGTAACCTCCGGGGACTGCGCCTCCGCAAACGCAGGAGCCGCCGGGATCAGCGTCAGAAATGCCGCAAGAACTGCGGATATAAAGCGTTTCTTTTTCATATGATCAACCTCCTGTTCAGTTTTTCTTATTATACATCACGTGATTCCGTTTGTCAACCTAAATTACAGAATAAATCTGCTGAAATATATGAAAAATATCTGATATATCGTTGACAACATACGAAGTATGTGATAAAATAATATATATGCTGTCATCATTGCAGCAGAAATCGACAGAAGAAGGGTGATCTATACAATGAAGCTTAGCGGTTCAGATATAATCGTTGAATGCTTACTCGAACAGGGCGCGGATACCGTATTCGGCTATCCCGGAGGCGCTGTTCTTAATATTTACGACAGCCTGTACAAGTACAGCGACAAAATTCATCATGTCATTACCTGCCATGAGCAGGGCGCTTGTCATGCCGCTGACGGCTACGCACGCTCCACCGGAAAGACCGGCGTTGTTATCGCGACATCTGGTCCCGGCGCGACTAACCTCGTCACTGGTATCGCCACTGCATACATGGATTCCATTCCGCTGGTAGCCATCACAGGCAACGTTTCCTGCGGTCTGCTGGGTCTGGATTCATTTCAGGAGGTTGACATCACAGGCATCACAATGCCGATAACCAAGCACAATTTCATCGTGAAATCCGTGGACGAGCTTGCAGACACGATAAGAACTGCTTTCCGTATCGCAATGTCCGGCAGAAAGGGCCCGGTTCTTGTGGACGTCCCCAAGGACATCACACAGGCGTTCGCTGAATACACCAGACAGCCCGCCCAGAAGCCTGAGGAATCCGCACCCCTCAAAGACGACGAGATAAACACAGCGGCAGAGCTCATCGCTTCCGCGAAGAAACCGTTCATTTACGCAGGCGGCGGCGTTATCTCCTCCGGAGCCTCCGAGGAGCTGAAGAAGCTCGCTGAGCTGACTGACGCGCCCGTTTCCTGCTCGCTCATGGGTCAGGGCGCATACGACGAGACCGACCACCGCTACATAGGTATGCTCGGAATGCACGGCACGGTAAAGGCGGCGTACGCCCTCAACAACTGCGACCTGTTCATCGGCGTGGGAACCAGATTCTCCGACCGCGTTACGGGAGATACCTCCGTATTCGGCAAGCAGGCTAAGATAATCCACATCGACATAGACCCCGCAGAGTTCAACAAGAACATCGACTCCACCGCCACAGTTACCGGCGATGTGAAGCAGGTGCTCTCCGCGCTCATTGCCAAGCTGGACAGGCAGTCCCACCCGGAATGGTGCGCCGAGATACTAGACGGCGATTTCGGCGAGCCGGTGCAGACCGGAACCGAACAGCTCCCGGTAACTCCGCAGGCTGTGATCGAAGAACTCGACCGCCAGACCGGCGGCGAAGCCATCATCACAACAGAGGTCGGTCAGACGCAGATGTGGGCGGCTCAGTACTACAAGTGCAGGAATCCGCGCAGCTTCGTTTCCTCCGGCGGACTTGGCACCATGGGCTTCGGACTCGGCGCGGCGCTCGGCGCAAAGACCGGAAATCCCGACAAGACCGTGATAAACATGGCGGGCGACGGCTCCTTCGCAATGAACCTTAACGAGCTCATCACGGCTTCCGCGCACGGAATCAACATCATCGAGGTGGTTGTAAACAACAACGTTCTGGGAATGGTACGCCAGTGGCAGAGACTGTTCTACAACAAGCACTTCTCAGAAACCACGCTTGACGCGCGCCACATCGACTACGTAAAGCTCGGCGAGGCTTTCGGCATAAAGACCTTCGTCATCGAAAAGACCGAAGAGATAGCTCCCGTTATAAAGCAGGCGCTTGAAGTATCAAAGTCCGCTCCGGTAATGATCGAAGTCCGTATCGACAGGGATATCAACGTTCTGCCGATGATTCCCGCCGGAAAGCCGGTAGTTAATCCCATCACATCAATAGATCTGGAGGCGTGATCATGCAGGAATATGTATTATCAGTAAAAGTAGCCAACAACGAGGGCGTTCTCCTGCGGGTTTCCAGCCTGTTCAGCAGACGCTGCTTCAATATCAAGAGCCTCAACGCGGCTGAAACGGAAATCCCCGAGATCTCCCGCCTGACCATCGTAGTTGCAGGCGACCTCAGAGTGCTGGAGCAGATCAAGAACCAGCTCATGAAGCTCCACGACGTAAAAGAAGTCAAGATTCTCACCGACGCTGTATGCCGCGAGCACGTTATCGTCCGCGCGGGACGCTCCGTTGAGGACAGACGCGGTATCGTGGAGGTGGCTAACCTATTCCGCGCGAAGTCCGTGGACATCGGCGAGGACAGCATTATGCTGGAGCTCACCGGCAAGCCCGAGAAAATAGACAGCTTCATCAGCCTGCTCAAGCCGTTCGGCATCGTCAAGATGGTGAGAAGCGGCATTTCCGCACTGGAAAGGGATTAAGGTATTATTCACAATTATTTGATAATTCTTTAACAGAAATCTGTTTCATTTTCCGCAACAAATAATGAAAGGCAGGACTCGAGTTGAATATTCTTCATCTTAAATATGCCGTGGAAGTGGCAAAAACACGCTCGATAAGCAAGGCGGCTGAAAACCTATACATGGGTCAGCCGAACCTCAGCCGCGCGATAAAGGAGCTGGAGGAATCCCTCGGTATAACCATTTTCCGGCGCACGACAAAGGGTATCTCGATAACTCCGGACGGAGAGGAATTCCTGCAATATGCCCGCCAGATAGTCCAGAAGGTGGACGAAGTGGAACAGATCTACCAGAACGGCAGGCAGAAGAAGCAGAGCTTCTCGGTCAGCGTACCGCGGGCAAGCTACCTCAGCTTTGCAATGGCGGATTTCTCAAAATGCATGAAAAAGGGCTCCCCTGCTGAGTTCTACTACTGCGAGACGAACTCCATGAATACGGTAAACAGCGTTGTCCGTGAGGACTTCAATCTTGGAATAGTACGCTATCAGTCGTCCTATGAGAAGTACTTCAACGACCTTTTCAAGGACAAAAAGCTCATCAGCGAGACGATCGCAGAATTTACCTATGTCATGCTGATTTCAAGGGACAATCCACTCGCCTTCAAGGGAGAAGTTGAGCTGGACGACCTCAGGGATTACATTGAGGTCTGTCACTCTGACCCGTATGTTCCCTCAGTTCCGATGATAGACGTCAGAAAATCTGAGCTCACGGAATTCGTTGACCGCAGGATTTTTGTTTACGAACGCGGAACTCAGTTCGTTATCCTCGGAAATGTCCCGGATACATTCATGTGGGTGTCCCCCGTCCCCAAAACACTGCTGGAGAATTACAACCTGACCCAGATAAAGGTAAAGGGCACGGACAAGCCCTATAAAGATGTCCTGATATATCGTCGCGACTACCGACTGAGCGACTTTGACCGGGAATTCATCGCGGCTGTTCATCGGGCAAAAAACAGATATTTCGACATTTAATGCCGTGCTATGCTTTTAATTGATATTAATATATCAATATTACATTTTACAGCGCAAAAATAATGTGTTAAAATATT
>CALBGD010000345.1 GCA_937893735.1 uncultured Clostridia bacterium
GTAGTTTTGTAAACCAGACCTCCATAGCGTTCCTTTAAGGCTTTATCCACTGCCTCCGCCATCTTTGTGTTGTCGATCATAGTTTCAAGTATGCCAATTATTTTAAGACCAGGGTTCGCGCCATCCTTGTAACGTTTGGGTAAAACAAGTTGTGCGCTTTTGTCATAACTGGAACGCTGCCATCCGATGTGCTGCTTGGCTCTGTTATGCCATTTGTTACTGATTCGCTTTGCTTTATACTCAATAGCGATATTGGCAGAGCCAAAACGCTGGAACGCTTACAAATGCTAACGTCTGAACATACGCACGCGGGAGCGGCGAAACACCGCCCTTTTGCCATGCCCGGACCCAACCGAACAGAGAGCGAACAGAGAGAACAGCGCCGGAATTGCTACGAAATACTACTCTTACAGGGTTAAACGTGACACAGGTGTCCTTGATAACATCAATGCGGATATTATCGCAGATTTTGGGGTCAACTTTGTTTCGCCTGATTTTCTGTTCCTTGTCCCAGTACATGATATGAACGTGAGGCTGTCCTTCCTTGAGATGTACGGCTGCGTACCACTCGATATTTTCGATTTTCATTTCCATATACTTTGCGATTTTGTTCATGCTAGATGAAACGAAACGCTGCCAGTCCGCAAGCGCGTGCAGTCCTGCTTCCGCAGCGCTATCCGGAGTAAAGGAAAAGCAGCAGCGGAATATATCGTGCTGCTTGCTGATATTGCGGATATACCCCTGCGCCGCAGTCATTTCTGTGCTTGGAGCGAATGCGCCATTGATGTAGCCGAAAAGTACATTCGCGGCATTCCCAGTTTCAAGCGTTCCTGGGCGCTGTCTTATGTATTTCAGATGGCTTGCAGTTTCGTCAGTTGACAGCACTCCCTCGCGGGTTCCGATATATTTCAAATGTTCGGCGTTGGCTGTGGTGGTGTAGGGTCTGCCATTTCTGCATGTGTCGCGGTGGCGCTGTTTGAATATGATTTTTGGGGACATTGGATTCTCCTTGTTGACAAAGCTTGAATAGTATGATATAATGGGTTTGGATAAACTAACCGGTTTATCTAAACATCAAATTTATGGAGTGACTTACATGGCAGATAAAATACAGAACGCTTACGAATCATCAAAAAACATATACGACGATGTACTTACGCAGGGGAATTTTTTCAGCAGAATGTATATCAAGATATTCTGGAGCGGCACTAATGACAATGATATTGCGCGGAAAGTTCTATCATATATTCCTGATGATTTTTCAGGAGATCTGCTTGACGTTCCGGTTGGAACTGCTGTATTCACAGAACGCAAATGGGCGTCCCTAAAAAATGCTAACATCACCTGCCTTGATTACAGCACGGATATGATAGAGCAAGCTGAGAAAAGGCTTAACAGCTATAAACATATTAAGTGTATTCAAGGCGATGTGGGAAATCTGCAAATGGACGATGGCTCCTTTGATATCGTTGTCAGCATGAATGGTTTCCACGCATTTCCCGATAAGAAACAAGCATTCAAAGAAACATGGCGTGTTCTGAAACCGGGCGGTGATTTTATTGCTTGTTTCTATATCAGAGGAAAATCCAAAAGAACAGACTGGCTTGTGAAAAATATTCTTGCAAAGAAAGGTTGGTTTACTCCTCCGTTCCCGACTGAGGAAGAATTGAAAGCCGTTTTACGGAAAATGTATAAGAAAATCGACTTTCACGTTGATGGGTCGATGGTCTATTTCCATTGCGTTAAATAGCATTGGTAACATACCGTGGTTATCACACTATCGTAATCGGCAGAGGTTATGTTTTTTGTAAAGTTAGACTACCCCGTTACCATACGGGGTATTTTCAATCTTTACAGCTCCACCGCCGCAATAGTCCTGAACAGCTCATCATCAACATTCGACCTGAACCCCTTGAACCACAACCGCGGATTTACCTCAACACCGAGGTCAGCGGCGCTGAGTCCCCGGTAGTAGTGCGGTGCGGAATACTGCGGCTGCGATACCTCTCCGCTCATGAAGCTGGTCTTTATCGTTACATGGGGGATTTCCTCGTCACCAGAAAATGAGTGGTAATAGGTGTTCGTGCCGGTTATGAAATCCCGGCTTGTATCAGTCCTTCCTGTGTGGCTGTAACCTATGAGGATACTGCCGTCCGAAATGTCGAACAGATCCTCTCCGATATCATGTTCCTCAGATATTCCGTCAAGGCTTGACAGACAACTATACTCCACAAACAGCGTAATGGTGCCGTTTGAGGTCACTCTGTCTATCTCCGGAAACGGAAATCCGTAGTCCTTTTCAAATTGGTCGGTGTCTATCACATAGGCTATCGTGACAGCGCTGTAATTCAGCACCTTGCTTGTAACATCGGCGCTCGCAATATGACCGCCGTTCTCCATATCCCACACATCGTAGATATAAGCGTACTGTATGCAATCGCCGCAGTTCAGCAGATTTGCGTAAATGGGAACGCTGCCGTTTTCAAGCCAGAGCGTCACGCCATCTTCCGGAAGATCATGCTGAACGCCGCCGTAATTGTACTTGTGTATTCTGCTGGTTTCGCCAAGCTGGTTGACTATGCCGTTTGTTCCCGCGGCAATTTCAGAACGGTCTACCGGGAGTTCAAAGAAACCCTCGAAATATACGAACAGCGCCGCCTGCACCATTCCGTCAAGGTTCAACGACCATTCGCTTTCCGGAATATCCGCGTCCCGGAGAGCAAGCTCGACTGCGCGTCAAGGCTTTCCGTTGCTGGTGATTCATTCTGCGTACTCATCAGATACTCCCGCATTTGCCGGACATTATACAAGGCGATAAAGCGCGGCAGATAAATCGTACCGCCGCCAATGCAGGTATATTCCACAGTTTGTTCTCTGCCGGTTGAATCCGTGACATTTAGCGTCTGAATAGTGCATGGGCGCTCGTCTTCGGCAACGGTTTCTTCAAAGAGATATTCATATTTCGGCATGGTTTCCATGGCACGGGTGTAGAGAAAACGCTTACCTCCGTCTTTGTATTCAGAGATTTTATCGAGATTGGCGTCCTCTCTGAAATGAACATCTGTAATGTCTGAAAAAGAAATATCCGTATCATCAAACGCTGCTATGTATTGCTGGAATTCGCTTTCCGTGCCGATCGAACGGAGCTCCTCCGCATATTGCAGCATGACAGCTTTGGCGCTTTCTATTTCCTCGCTGTCGTAGAGAATAAGTGAGCTGCCGTCAAATTCGCTGTTTATAGCGGCTTTGGATAGATTTATTGAGAAATCTGGCATAAAATCATAGACTTCCGCTCTCACATCGTCGTCGATTTCGGTTTCCATTCCTCTGAATATATCGCTCAAATTGATCTTGATGTACTGCCAGTGGTTTTGCAGGTCGGTGGTTTCCACAACATCAAGCAGACCGCTGATAAGTCCTGCAAATACCGTGAATATCATCATTATCAGACCGAGAATCACCATTACTATTTTCAGTGCCGTGTTACGTCCTTTTTCGGTGGATAAGGTATCTACGACCATCATTATTATTTTCGGATTTACTGCCATAATAACCTCCGTTTTGGTAGCGAATATCAAGTCGTTAGCTGAATACGCGCATATTCCGACAGGTGGTGAAGCCTGCCGGTATTATTAAAGCCCATCGCCAAGCAATAAGAGCAGTATGGCGAACGATACGGGAATTGCGGTGATGATAACAGAAATGGAAATCATCTTCCGCCGCCCTTTCCGAACATCGCAAGGCGCTTATCGCTGAATTCAAACTTAACCTTGACTGCCTGAGAGCCGACTTTCATCAGTGCAATACCGCGCTGCTTTGCGGCAAGGAGTTCATACTGCGCCTCGTTAAGACCGAATACATTCTGTGTTTCACGGAGAGAATCGCCGTCAACGCCGAACAGCAGCTTGAATGACGGCAGATCAAGGACAGCCTGTCCGTAAAGCCGTATCGAAGGGTCGAGAAAGTCCGTTATCGACTGCGTTGCCACGACGATACTGCCCTCGTATTTTCTGGCGCGCTTTTCTGCGTTCCGGAGGAATTCAAGCGACTGCGGGACCTGTGGGTCAATCATCGTCCAGCACTCGTCCGCTACAAGCATTATGCGCTCGGTGGGGTCGCGGGTTATCTGCTCCCAGCACCACGACAGAATATTGAAATACTGCGCCGCGAGTACAGCGCCCGACATCTGGACAAGGGATTTCGTGTCGAGGACAACAAAGCTGCTCTGCGGATTTATCGTAGTGTAACCGTTCCAAAGACCGTGGTCGGCTCCGTTGGCGGCGCTTTCGAGATAGGTTTTCAAATCCTCATAGTAAACGTAATTGTTCCTGTCGTTCACGCATTTTTCGGAAATGAGTTTGTAGAGGTCGCCAATCGTCGGAAATCTGTTGTTTGGGAAAGCGCGGATATCCGTGTTCCATGTAATTCCAAAGCGTGCGTACAGTTCAACAAGCGACTTGTTCAGCAGTGCGCGCAGGCGGTCGTCCATAGTGGGAATGTACAGCCGGAAAAAGGTTTCAAGGGTTTTGAGGTGTATCGCAAGGTCGCCTATTCCGTCGTCGGAATTATCGTCATCGTCCCTCGGTGCAGGGCGCACCTGCAATGGGTTGATAAGACCGCCCCTGCCGCCGGCAACGTCTATCCAGTCGCCCTCCATGTACTCGTTGCGGCACATTTCCTTGTACTCGCCCTCCGGGTCGATTATGATCACCTTCGTTCCGCGGGCATATTCGGAGGCTGCAATGTGCTTCGTGGCGGTGGATTTACCTGTGCCGGTGCCGCCGATTATCGTGATGTTGGAGTTTGTGCGGCTCTTTTCGCGTTTCCAGAGGTCAAGCAGAATTATTCCTCCGCCGCTGTCCTTTCCGAGATAAAAGCCTGTCCCATCGTTAAAACCGGAGGACGCAAACGGAAATCCTCCAACGAACGATGAAATCGGAAAGGCTCTGCGAGTGATTTCGTTGATACGCTCATTAGGCGGGTAGGTCGGGCAGAGGTGCTGATAGGCTTCTTTTTGCAGATTGGGTATTGCACGAATACGGCAGCCAATCGAATTTGCCAGGGACACGACCCTTGTGCAGCGGTCGCGGAAATCCTGTTCATTCTGCGAAAGCACCATTATCAGCGTGGAGAATGAACCGAGGCTTTCGTTGCGCTGATCCATGTCCTGTATCATTTTCTCCTGATCGTCGGCGGTTTTCTTTGCGCGCTGACGCTCTATCCCGTCCTTTGTGGAAAGCTCAATACCTCTTGCGGTGTTGATATTCTTCGCCATTGTCGGGAGCATTGCGCCGTTATCAAGGGGCTGCGAGTTTATCGTGACGATAGTGCCGGGAATGTTCGTCAGCTTAGCGTACCACCCGTAGTCCACCTCGGCGGGATATCCGATTATTCCGTAAATTCGGCAGTAATTCTCGCCGAGCAGGAATTCATTCCGCTTAAATTCCAGTCCTATCGGAGTTATCGCAGCCTGCAAAGCTGTGTTGACGTTGTTCTGTTCAAACTGCGGCTTTGCGGGTTCTTTCTTCTTGAAAAATGACATGACGTTCTCCTTATCTTTGCTTTAGTACCGCTAGATTTTCTTCAAAATCCATGCTCTCTATGTGAGCGTAAGCGGGAATGTTGACGAGGTTGCACATTCTCACGAATCCGCGCTTGTCAAGTACGGTACCCTTAACGCGGTTTTCGCTGAATATCCGTGCAAGTTCTTCGGCTCTGGCGGTGATAGTGCGCTCGTCCTCGCGCCTGATGGAGTTCCACAAAACTATGTAATACTGCCGCTCAAGAGTTTCTCCGGATACGACCATATCAACGATTTCGTCCATATCGGATTTGAGAAGCTTTTTTCTGCCGCCTACCGCCTGCGAATATAAGTCGCCGTATTCCTGAAGAGCAAGAGAAATATCCGCAGGACGGGATACAGCGATATATTTGTACGGGTAGCGTATCGAGGACAGCCGCGCGGAAAGATTGTTTTTAATTATCTCCTGTTCCGAAAAGCTGTACAACTCAATGGACAAGCCGTCGAGTTTTATGGCTGCCATGATATTGTCATCGCTGGTGTAAAGGCAGTTTTCGCCTACATCACGGGCGTTGACAAATTCCTGTGCGGTGGCTCTGGCTGCGAGTGCGCGTTCTTCTTCCTCGTCAGCGGTGCTGAGCTTGCTTTTGTTCTGGTCGCGCTTGAACCACCAGAGAAACCCGCCGCAGGCTAAAAGTGTGATTAGCGCAATGGTTATCTGCATAAATGCTCCTTTCCGCGGTTATCGTTCGATCTCGATTTCAAGATTGTCGATAGCTTGCTTATATTCTTTAAGTGAATACATATCGTCTGCGCGTACCTCTCCGTGGGCGTTGATAACGATGTGCGGAGCGTCCTCACCGCGGGTTTCACTTTCAAGACCTGCTAAGAAAAGTCAACCCCTAAAACAGTCTTTCTGAAAAAATAATTC
>CALBGD010000346.1 GCA_937893735.1 uncultured Clostridia bacterium
GTCTCTGGAGGTCTTTTCGTCAGTCTTGAAAACCTCTCCCCAGAGTGTTACCTCATCGCCTTCGCCGAAGCCTTCTGACATCTTGGCGGGAGCTTCATTTATCCCCTTGCCGTAGAAAAGCTCTGCTTTCTGCTCCATACGCTCGGATTCAAACGGAAGCATTATCTCCTTGGGCTCTTTGAGCACGGAGGCCCCGCGCTTTCCGGAATATCCGCCCTTGCCGCCCTGAAATTTCTTTTCAGAGAGCTCAGACGGTGCCGGAGTATACGCCTTGACCTGAATCGGAACAGCCTGTTCAGCCTGATTTACGATTTCTTTCAGGTCGAGATTTTCTACTCCGGTGAAAACTATTCGAATATCCTTTTTGAAGAAGCCCTTGATGAGACGCTGTATTTTCTTGTCAACCTCAGTCTGAAGCAGGATATCCTTTCCGCCGGATTTAAGCGATATCTCGCAGGTATCTCCGTCGTCGCTTATCTCCGCGCCGTCAAGATAGCCGTTTACAGCGGCGTTCCTGTCCTTGAGTATCTTGATTATCTCCGTGATGTAATCAGGGGTATAAAGCGACTCATGATAGCTTGGGAACAGCCTTGTTGTCGTGCCGTCCGCTGCCGCTGATATCTTCTTCTCTGAGGTAAGCAGCTCCTCCGCAGGGCACAGTTCATCAAGACCCAGATTTATCAGCATCTCGGACTTTGCTTCTGTGTATACTATTTTAAGAATGGTTCCTCCGGCGACTGTTGCGGGGAGGTTCATTCCCTCAAACAGTTCACTGAGTTTTGCAGACATTTATAACTTCCTTTCACTAACTGTGCGTCAAAGATTCTCTATTTCTTTTCTTAGCTCTTCCGGCAGATTTTCCTCCGGTACCTTGCGGAGTATCTTCCCCTTTTTGAACAGGATTCCCTCGCCGTTTCCACCGGCTATTCCTATATCAGCCTCGCGCGCTTCGCCCGGACCGTTCACTACACAGCCCATTACTGCTACCTTTATCGGCTTGTCAATATCCGCGCAGAGCTTTTCGACCTGCTCCGCCAGCGGGATAAGCGCGATTTTGGTTCGGCCGCAGGTCGGGCAGGAAACTATCTGGACACCGCCTCCCATATCACAGGCACGGAGGATATCCTTGGCTGCATAGATTTCCTTTACCGGATCGGCGGTCAGGGATACTCGTATTGTGTCGCCTATTCCATCGCAGAGTAGCGAGCCAATGCCAACTGCTGATTTAACCAGACCCATGCGTTCGGTTCCTGCTTCTGTAACTCCCAGATGGAGCGGATAATCGACCTGCTGCGCAAGCAGGCGGTAAGCCGCTATCATCAGTTTTACGTCCGAGGATTTTATACTGATGACGATATCGTCGAAATCACAGTCGTTCAGCAGCTTCACATGACCGAGGGCGCTCTCTACCAGAGCCTCAGGAGTAGGGCTTCCGTATTTTTCAAGCAGCTTCTTTTCCAATGAACCAGAATTTACGCCTATCCTTATCGGGACATTGTGCTTCCTGCAAGCGTCGGCTACCGCCTTTACACGGTCGGTGCCGCCGATATTTCCGGGATTTATGCGCACCTTGTCAACGCCCGCTTCGATTGCCGCCAAAGCTATTCTATAATCAAAATGGATATCAGCAACAAGCGGAATGTTCACCTTTTCCTTGATTGCAGGAATCAGCCGCACATCTTCTATTGTCGGGATCGCTGCGCGGACAATTTCACAGCCCGCTTTTTCCAGAGCGCAAGCCTGTGCTACGCTCTCCTCCACTTTCTCTGCCGGAACATTCAGCATTGACTGAATGTAGACTCTGCCGTCGCCAAGCGTTAAATTGCCGACTTTTACTTTTTTATTACTCACTGAAAACCTCCGCTGATAAGCTTTGAAATGTCTCCGAACGTTACCACAAGCATGAGTACCATAAGAAGACCGAAACCAACAAGATGAACAATTCCCTCTACCTCGGGCTTAAGCGGCTTGCGGCGTATTGCCTCTATTACAAGAAACAGGAATCGACAGCCGTCCAGTGCGGGAATGGGGAGCAGGTTGAAAACTCCTACATTTACCGTGATGAATGCAAACAGATACATAAACGAGGAAAATCCATAGCTGACGCTTTTGGACACGACCGTAACAGTTCCCACGGGACCTGAAAGATCTTTCAGGCCATACTTTCCTTTGAACAGATCAGCAAGTGTAAAAAGTATCATTCGGCTTATTGAAGCAGTTTCTCTGCCACTGTATTCCAGTACTGTCAGGAAATTTCGCTCCAGAGGCTGAACATAGAAACCATATATGACATCGCTGGTTCCGTCATCATTATGCTGCACCATGAACTCAACATCATGAAGTTCCAGAGTCTGACCGTTTCTCTTCACCTTAAAATCAAGCAGAAGATTACCGTCTGCATCAGTGCGTCCATTGTTATTCTGGAGCTTGTACTGAATGTCGTACGTCGTCCATACAGTCGTATTTTCAATGGAAACTATCTGGTCCCCGACCGCAAGCTGGCTGCTGCAATAGGAACCCTCCGGGAAAGCGCTGACCGTCGTTGTACCGACCGCCGATACAGAGCATATATAAATAAGCGCTGCAATGAATCCAAGAATCAGATTCATTACGGGTCCCGCAAGAATAACGATCATTCTCTGCCAGACCGCCTTACGGTTGAATGCGCGGGGATTATCGCTGCTGTCGCTCTCGCCTTCCATAGAAACAGAACCACCTATCGGCAGAAGTCTAATAACATATTCCGTTTCGCCCTTTTTCTTGCGCAGGATAACGGGTCCCATGCCCAGAGCAAATTCATTTACCTGAATCCCGCACAATTTGGCGGCGGTAAAATGCCCAAGTTCGTGAATTATAATTATGACACAGAATGCAAGTATTGCTATTACGATCTGCATAAGACCTCCAAAATCAAATCCTGCCGTACTTCGCCGCGACGTACTCCTCGGCAGCTTTCTGGGTGTCAAGGATATCGTTAAGTGGAGGCTCTGCAATGTGCTTTACAGAGTCGAGCACTCCGCCGACAGCCTCGCCGATATCCAGAAATCCTATTTTTCTGTTAAGGAAAAGAGCAACTGCGGCTTCATTAGCCGAGTTAACCGCGCACGGAGCATTGCCCTCCATGGATATCGCTCTTTTTGCCGCCGCAAGGCAGGAAAATGTTTCCTCGTCTGCCCTGCCGAAAGTAAGCTGCCCCACATCAAATAGAGAGAGCTTCTTAGCAGGACTTGGCAGTCTTTGAGGATAAGTCAGAGCGAGCTGTATCGGGATACGCATATCGGCAGTTCCGAGCTGGGCAATGACTGCTCCGTCCTCGAATTCAACAGCCGAATGAATAATGCTCTGGCGGTGAACAACGATCTCTACCTGTTCCGGTTTGACATCGAACAGGCGTACTGCCTCAATGAGCTCCAGTCCCTTATTCATCAGCGTCGCACTGTCAATAGTTATCTTAGCGCCCATACTCCAGTTCGGGTGCTTTAACGCCTGCTCCACTGTTACGTCACGGAGCTCATCGCGGGTTTTCCCATAGAAAGGTCCGCCGGAGGCCGTCAGCAATATCTTTGACGGCAGATTGTCGCCTGCTCCCATCAGACACTGGAAAATCGCGGAATGCTCGCTGTCTATCGGCAGGAGCTTGACTCCGTGCTCCTTTACACAATCGGTCACAAGCCTGCCGCCTGCCACCAGAGTTTCCTTGTTTGCAAGCGCAATGTCGTTGCCAGCTTTTGCCGCCTCAAGAGTAGGCTGAAGTCCGACCATTCCGACCACAGAGTTTACAACAGCATGGCAATTCAATCGAGATAACTCGCAAAGCCCCTCCATTCCGCATAATACTTTAATATCCGTATCTGCAAGGCGTTGTTTTATATCAGGATATGCGTCACCGCTGTAAACACATACATATTCCGGGTGGAATTCTCTGGCCTGCTGTTCCAGCAGTGAAGTGTTCCGGTTGGCGGACAACGCCCGTACTCCAATATTATGCTGGCGGCAGACATCTAATGTCTGGGTTCCGATAGAACCGGTCGAGCCGAGTAATACTATTTTTTTCATGTTCAAGCTGTATATTCTCCTCGAAAGCTTCCCTGAACAAAACCACCCATTCACGGCGTGTGAATGGGCAGTCAGATCAAATCAGGCGTAGATAAGTCCGCCCAGATAGCTGAGCAGGACATACAGGAACGGCGCAGTCAATATAACGCTGTCAAATCGGTCAAGTACACCGCCGTGTCCGGGCATGATGTTTCCGAAATCCTTCACATTATACTCGCGCTTGATGACTGAGGCCGAAAGATCTCCGACCACGCCGACAAGCGAAGCAAGCATAGAGAACGGAACTAAAACAGCGTAGCTTAACTGGTGCTCCGTAAGAATAAAAGTGTTGTAGATAAACACAGTGATCGCGGTAACAATGCCAACAGTCACCACTCCGCCCACGAGACCTTCAACGGTTTTCTTAGGGCTTATCAGCGGGCAAAGCTTGTGTTTTCCGAAAAAAGTTCCCACAAAGTAAGCACCGGAATCGCCGAACCATGCACAGAATAGAACAAATAGAATCGTGAATATTCCGAGAGGTTTTCCGCACTCGGAGTATCTCAGCAGGACCATCGAGCTAAGGGCAACAGGAAGAAGTCCTCCTGCAGCTCCGCACGCAAGTACCTGTTCAAATCTGACAGTTTTGTGCATTTTCAGCATGATCAGCGCCATCACAAGGACATAGGTGAGCGCGGCAGGGACAGCAAGGAATTTCAGCGGCTGAATAATAATTATTATAGGGAAAACCGCTCCGAAAACAATCGACACCCATCGCAGGAGAGGGAATTTATCGCACTTGATAGCACGGGTCAGCTCCCATACAGCCACGGCTGACAGGAACGCGATACCGGCGGCATATACGAATACGTTATCCAAAAACAGAATAGTAACTCCGATAACGATTCCGACGCCAGCGGAAATAAGCCTAACGCCCATAAAATATCCTCTCCTCTGAAATTACACTCCGCCGAAGCGCCGATCACGATCGTTGTATATCTGAATCGCGTATTCCAGATGTTTTTTTGTGAAATCAGGCCAGAGCACGTCCATAAAGACGAACTCCGCATAAGCCGCCTGCCAGATAAGGAAATTAGACAGGCGCTGTTCGCCGCTGGGCCTGATTATCATATCAAGCGGCGGCATTGTAGCAGTATAGAGCAGTTCACTGATGGACTGCTCGGTGATCTGCTCGGGTATAATCTCTCCGGAAACAGCTTTTTGCGCCAGAATTCTGGCGGCGTGCGTTATTTCATCGCGACCGCCGTAATTCAGCGC
>CALBGD010000347.1 GCA_937893735.1 uncultured Clostridia bacterium
AGGACATGGCTGAGTGTGTTCCCCAGCTTCTCAATGAGCTTGTGAATTACGATAAGCTCTATCTCAACAAGTAATACATATCATGAAATTGATCGGGTCGGAGCTCCTCCGACCCGATTTTTGATGTAAATTGTACAAAAAGCATTGACTAAAATCACAATTTATGATAAAATAATAATGTATATTTATAGAATAGGATAGATAGACATGAACAGAGGAAAGATAATCGTACTAGAGGGACTTGACGGCTGCGGGAAGTCAACGCAGCTTCAGATTCTTGCAGATTCACTGACAGCAGAACAAAAGACACGCCTCATCAGCTTCCCGAATTATGAAAGCAGCACCGGCAGGGTGATCTCCGACTATCTTGCGGGGAATATTCCGTGTGAGGGAAGCGCAGGAGCCTATGCGGCTTCGGCATTTTATGCCGCTGACCGTTACGCAAGCTATGTCACTGACTGGAAAAAAGACTATGATAATGGGACAACGATCGTATCCGGCAGATACACGACATCTAACGCCATCTATCAGATGACCAAGCTTCCCCGCGCTGAGTGGGACGATTTTCTGGCATGGCTGTGGGACTTTGAATATAAGAAGCTACGGCTTCCTGAGCCTGATGCTGTTGTGTTTCTTGATATGCCGATAGAGGTTTCACAGAAACTCCTTTCTGCAAGATACGATGGCGATGAGAGCAAAAAGGATATACACGAAAGCAATCTTGCCTTCTTGCGCGCCTGCCGCGAGAGCGCACTCTACACAGCAGAGCGCTGCGGCTGGAAAATGATTTCCTGTTCTGATGGGAAATCACCGCTCCCGATAGCCGATATTGCCCTCTTAATAAAGAAAGAAACCGAGGGTCTGTAATGGCTGATTTAAATTTCAGGGCGCCGGAGCTTTCCGACCGCCGGTGGGCTGAGAAACTGCTCGCGCAGTCGGATTTTCGCGGCTGCATCTATACCTTTGGAAACAACTACGTCTGGCGCAAAGTCTATGATGTCCAGATATGCCGATGGGAGGATTTCTACCTTCTGCGGAATTCAGAGCACACAAACGGAACGCCGCGCTTCCTTTATCCGGCAGGCAGCGGCGGCATAAATCGTCTTATCGCGGAGCTTCGCAGTTATTGCGCGGACTTGGGTGTTCCTTTGCTGATGACCGCTAACCGGGAGTGCACCGAAAAACTCCTCGCTGAGTTCACAGATGTATCGGCTGAACCAGACAGGGACGGCTTTGACTATGTTTATGAAGCCTCCGCGCTTGCGGAATTAAAGGGAAGAAAGTACCACTCAAAAAGAAATCACCTGAACCGATTCTATGAAAACGACTGGCATTTCGAGCCAATACAGCAATCTAATATATCCTACTGCAAGGAAGTACTGTCACGCTGGCTTGAGTCTGACCCTGACCCGGATAAGATGATTGAAGGCGGAGTAGTGCTTGAAAGTCTGGACAACTATTCTGAGCTCGGCTATTCCGGAGGGCTTCTGACAGTAAGCGGCATACCGCAGGCGTTTACGTTTGGGGAACGTTCATCGGCGGATACATTTGTCGTTCACGCGGAAAAGGCGCTTCTGGATTATCAGGGCGCATACACTGCTGTGAACTGCGAATTTGCGAAAACACTGGCGGCGGAATACCGCTATATAAACCGGGAAGAGGACACCGGCTCCGAAGGACTTCGGAAGGCAAAATTGTCCTATCATCCCGCATTTATGGAAGAAAAATATCTGTTAACATTCGGAGGTACGACATGATTTATGTATTTTTAGCAAATGGTTTTGAAGAAACAGAGGCAATTGCCCCGATAGATATGCTCCGCCGCGCTAAGCTCAATGTAAAGACCGTAGGAGTAGGCACTAAGACTCCTACAAGCTCCCACGGTATTCAGGTTACGGCTGACATCACAACTGAAGAAGTTCGGCTTGACAGTGAGCTCCAGCTCATCGTGCTCCCCGGCGGAATGCCCGGTACGCTGAACCTCAAGGCCTCTGATACTGTACAGAAAGCAATAGCTTTCTGCGCTGAAAATAAGATACCGGTGGGCGCTATCTGCGCTGCTCCGTCTATACTTGGAGACCTCGGGCTTCTGGAGGGCAGAGAAGCGGTTTGCTTCCCGGGCTTTGAAAAGAACCTTCTTGGCGCAAAAGTCCAGAACAAGCTTTGCGTGACCGACGGTCAGTACACCACTGCCTGCGGGGCCGGCGCAGCTCTTGCATTTGGTCTGGAGCTTGTAAAAGTGCTTTGCGGTACTGAAAAATCCGAAGAAATACGCAGGGCAATTGTTGCAGACAGATGAATCTCACAGAACACAAGAAGCAGCTTCGCCGTGAGTTGATACAGCGGCGGCGTGAAATTCCGGAGGAAGTTAAGTCACAGGCGGACGAGCGTATTTTCACCTCGCTTCTTCCATATCTTGAAAAGTGCAGCGGAGTTTTCACATACGTATCGACCGATATAGAGGTTGATACAAAAAGACTGCTGAGTTGGTGCTTTGAGCACGGAAAACCTGTTGCCGTGCCGGTTTCCGGAGACAGCGAGCTGACATTTTTCCCGATAAATTCA
>CALBGD010000348.1 GCA_937893735.1 uncultured Clostridia bacterium
TTCCTTGCACCCGGGCTATGACCCCGGAGGAGATACGCGGCGAGTACGAAAAGGAGACCGGCAAGGTGATAATCGAAACTTTCAACGGCGTTGACCCTATGACTATCCCGGCAGTGCTCGTAAAGAGCCACGGCCCGTTCACCTGGGGCAAGGACGCGCACGAAGCGGTGCACAATTCCGTGGTGCTGGAGGAAGTCGCGTTCATGAACTACCACGCGCTGACTATCGCTCCCACCGCCGGAAGAATGCAGCAGGAGCTTCTTGACAAACACTACCTGCGCAAGCACGGCGCGAATGCTTATTACGGACAGGGCTGAATTCCTTATAAATAGAGATATCCACCGGGCGACCGGTGGATATTTTGTTTCATGATTCTTCATATTTGCTGAGGAAGCGCGACTAACGCTTATCGTCAAAATTACATATCTGGAGCGCCGCACCGTCCTCCATGAGTGAAAACCCACATTTCTGATAGAACGCGGCGTTCTTCTTTTCCTCCGGCATTACCTCAATGTAAAGATAATCGTGGTACTTCTCCTTGATAAGTTCTATCATACGGCTTGCGATGCCCATTCCGTGATATTCCGGATTCACAAGGACATAGTGGATATATGCGGTCAATTCCCCGTCGTCCAGCGCACGGACCAATCCGACAAGCCTGCCGCCGTCCCATGCGGTAATAACTGTCGAGGAACCCATCAGCGCCTTGTAGAGCCTTACAGGATACTGACCGGATATCCAGCCGACTGACAGGAACAGTTCCTGCACCTGCTCCTGATTGAATTTTTTCTGTTCGGTAAATTCTATCATTATGCTTCCTTTCCTGACGTCATATCCCAAGAATAATAGTCGCCGCACAGTACAGCAGAAATACTCCAAGAATGATATTTATACACCTGTAATGCCTGCCGTAAAACGAGCTTATCCGTACCCCGAGAAACGCCCATGTAAGGCTTGCAATACTACCGATCATGACTGTGAACGCGCCCGCCAGCACAAGTCCACATGAGGACTTTATGTTCGGAATGAAATACGCGCTAAGCAGCGTGGAGATGTAGAAATAAATCTTGACGTTGACCAGCTGGAGCAGAAATCCTTCGAGAAATGATGGCTTTTTGTCGGCTTCATCAGCGGTGAAACGGCTGCGCATAATGTGAATCGCAAGCCATATCATGTACGCTCCGCCTATGTATTTAAGCACCTCCAGTATCGGCGAAAACACCTGCGACAGCAGACACAGCAGCACCGTGCATAACGCCTGCACGGTTGCATATCCGGTGCAAATTCCTGCTATAAGCCGACGGCTGTTTTTCCAGCCGTGCTTGCTTGTGGTGTTGAGGGAAAGAATATTTCCGGGTCCAGGAGTAAACGAGCACACCAGCATATATCCCAGAAGCGATGCTAATTCCATTAGTTGATTCTCCGTTCGTTTTTGGACATTATACTCCACCGACACGGTATCTCCCATGCCGAAGCCGTTCGTTATAACGCTGACCGCCGCCAGCGGGATAAGCAGTCCGAACAGTCCCAGAATGCGCTCCGGAAACGGAACTGTGCTGACGAACGGACTTGCGAGAATAAGCACCACCGAGGCGCAGTTGGATATCTCACGCCGCTGTACGTCATGCCGGGATATCCCGAAAAAGTAAACGCACAGCAGTGTGAATATCGTCAGCTCTGTTCCCACGGCGATTTGTAGACGTACCGAAAATTCTGCTGAGTGCGCCGGAATTTTATCATGTTTCCGATCTGCGTTACAACGGAAATTCGGGTGTACGGGTCCTTGCGGACCGCCATAATGCTTCCGGAAGCGCCTATCATTATGCAGACGATGAGCGCGAGAAGCTGTCCTGAAAAGATGAGCAGAAGCGCTCCCAGCACCGCGGAAGCCGCGCCGCCTATGAGAAACTGGCGAAGCTCCCGGCTCCCGAAGCCGGGGAAATACTCCTGCTCCATTGTAAGTCCGTAGGGTATGATGATTTTGTCGTCCATGCGGTTCTCCTTAGTAACCTGAGCCGAAATAAAATATCAGCAGTTCTTTCAGCGGGAAAATGAGCTGTGCTGTCACCAGCATTACCAGTGAATTTTTAATGCGCCTGCGGTAACGCCCGGATTCTTCCTCTTCATGCGTCAGCCGGACGGCGCAGAAGATTATCCGCATGAGAAGCCCGGCGGAAATTATGCCCTGCATACATACGCTCAGCGTGTTTATCGTATCCATCTCCCACTCGGTGGTCATGTCCGTGCCGCCGTTTATCTGGGAAATTATCGTGTTTGTTATCTCGCGGCAGATATCGACGAAAAGGCCGTACAGCCATTGAAATATCAGCGCAGTTCCGACTGCGCGGACGAAATTCGTGAGAAGCAGAAACGGGTCTGCGTCCGGGTCGCCGTCAGTCCAGAGAACGTAGATATCAAAGGCTTTCTTTAGAAATTTGAGGATTATCAGGCTTATCCCGAAGCCGTATGAAACCGGCATGAGCAGGCTGAAAAACTCAACTCCCGAAACAGTCGTGAGGTACTGTCCGCAGTCAAATACCGTGGTGTAAAGCTCGCCCACCATTTCGGAGCTGAAAAACAGCGTCACTATTCCTCCGAGCAGAGCCACGATCAGCGAAATAATTATAAAAGTCATGCTTCACCTCCGGACCTCCGAAACGGAGCGCGGCAGGAAACCGCGCCCCAGCGGTGGGCAGAACGATTCATCAGCCTGCGGCGTCGAAAAGCTCTGTGACCTCGGTGTTTACTCTGGGCATGATGACCTCGTTGAAAAGCGCGACCAGTCCAGCCATGAGCAGAGCGCCGATAACAACGGCGATGATGATTTTTACCGCTGTGTCAACGTAGAAAGATGTATATACGTCCGTGTCGGTGTGATATTCAGCAGCGGCGGTGCCTTCCCCTACCTCGTCATCATCGCTGTTTCCAGTGAGGACGCCTATTCCCATACATCGGATAATGCAGGTATCGCTGTTGTAGTTGGAATTTCCATTGTAGTAGTCGCTTGTGGAAGGCGAATACACCGAAATTCCAAGGTCCTTATTTTCAAGGAAAGCAGAGCGCGGCAGGTTGGAGTGCGTAAGCGGTCCGAGAAGCGCACGGAGATTATTCGTGCTGTTCCATGCGGATGAAAAATAATTCTTCATATATTTGTTCAGCAGACCGCATTCCGTTGCGCTCATCGCCCAGTTCTGACCGTTGTAGCGAAAATAGGCTACTGGCTCAAAGGCGAGCTTGTATTTTCCTTTGATGATATCTTCGTATTCCATTCCGGACATGAGGTCGCAGAGGTTTTTCAGAAAGTTTTCTTCGCTCAGCAGAGCCTTTATTTCTTCAAGATGTGAGCTGTTGTTGATTGAGATGATATCAATACTTGAGAGGGCTTCAACATACTGAACCCTGTAACCGTCACCGTGGGTTGAGCGTGAAAGAACAGCGCCATTGAATCGTGTAACATCGTTCGTGCTTAAGCTATTGTATGTGTTTCCGACATAGTTCAGCCAAGTAGTTTTAGGAATCAATTCAGAACCATCTGCAAAGTAGTAAATATTTGATACTGCGGATATATTACTGTTCCCTGAAATATCAATGGTATTGAATACTTTTCTGTTAGATTCAGCGTCATATACTGTGACTCTCAAACCCTCGGTATCATTAAGTGATGTCCCACTGTCGGTGTGAACACCCCAGTAGTTATTTGCTGTTCCGCTTCTCTTGCCCAAACCGGAATGTGTTCCTCACGCATTGCACCGAGAAAGCAGTCGCTTGTGATTGAGGCTTCCTCGCGGTCGTACAGAAATACGCCGTTTACCGTGCCGCCGTATTCTTTGGAATCACAACCCGGTCCGGACTGTGCAAGGAATAACTGTTCATCGGGAGTGAAGCTCCGCGAACTGAAATATTCCGGACGGATTATCATAATCCTCCCCGCATAGTCTGCAACGCCTTTGTCAACATACACATCGCCGAATATCTCGGAATTAAAATGTTCCTTGAGGTCGTCATCGCGTTCGCTTATGTATCCCTGAAACTCCTCGTCATCGCCGAAGCCGAAATCCTCGCGGTACTGCGCCGCCATTTCGGTAATCACTTTCTTTACATCTGCGGAATTTACATCAAATCCGTTTTCGCTGAGCAGGTCTGCGAAATGGCTCTCGACATTCTGCTGTTCGACCATGTCCCAGATTCCGTTACATTCCTCGTCAGTCAGCTCAAACTGCATATCCTCGCCGTTTACGGTTCGGATAATAGAGCCTGTTTTCGGTGTGAGTTCTTCAAAGTGGGTGTGCTGATTTACGTCAGAAAGCGCTCTGGAGAACAGGTCGCGGTATGCTGAAACAAGATTATTCTGCGAATCGTTAGAGGTGAAATAATGTCCCCATACCGTGGAAATTCCGCCGTTGTGGTCGCCGTTTTACCAAGTCGCATAACAGCCCGGCATTTTCTTGTTCTGCCCGAGGATAAATTCAGAATTGGGAGTCCGGATCCTCTGAACAATGCGATAGCCCTCGATTTCCTGCTTATTTCTCTCGCGGAAAGCAGACCTTAATTCTTCCGTCACGGCGTTAAGAAGAACCGGGTGAGCCGTTCCGAGCGTCCTGTCTGATGTTTTCCGGATTTCCTCGGCATTGGGATAGTCGGCAAGGAATTTCTGCGCCCATTCCTTATTATCGGCGGTGAAACGTCCGTCATATTTCAGGCTGTCAACGCGGAGCGCAAGCATGAGCAAGGCACGCTCAAAACCGTATTTCCCGGTGGCTTCCGCAGTGACTTTTTTAACATCGAGGTAATTATTGTTGAAATTTTCGGCGATAAAATGGCTTATAAACGTCCCGCACTCATCACACAGATTCATGCTTTCGCGGTAGGTTTGGCGCACATCGAAAAGGTACATGAGCTGTGTGTCCGTGCGGCTTCTGAAAACCG
This sequence comes from uncultured Clostridia bacterium, assembly GCA_937893735.1. Lineage (GTDB taxonomy): Bacteria > Bacillota > Clostridia > Oscillospirales > Ruminococcaceae > CAG-115. Next base: position 4,927 of record CALBGD010000348.1, read on the forward strand.
CTGTGGAATGCTCGCCGCGCCTTATGTAGCGCCCGATATTGTTCCACTGGTCGATGGTTCCGCACATTTCCGCTTTCGGGTTCTGGAGCGTAAGGAGCATTGCCTCGCAGAAATTGAGCCTCCAGAAGCTGGAGGTCATTCTGAGCGTCTGCTCCCATATCTCCGGACTGCGGAGCTGGGGAAGCCGGTGGTCGTATAACTGGGCGATTTCATTGAATCTGCTCATAGGTACCTCCGTATAATGAAAAATGGAGCAATCTTTCGACTGCTCCATGGGTGGTTATTTGATTGTTGGAGATGAATTAGCGTATTTGCCTGGCAAACGAGAGCTTATAGTCTTACATTCGGATTTGTATACTGTCCATGCTTTTTGGTATTCTTACCGTACTGGATAGCAAATTTCGGACATCTGTGCAGGCAGCCCAGGCACATCACGCACTTATCCCTGACCCAGACCGGACGTTTATCCTGCATTCGGATAGCCTGTACCGGACATTTCCTTTCACACAGACCGCAGCCGATACAGCTATCCTCAACATGAAAATTATCCGTCAGTCTGACACTGTTGTTATATAACGGCTCTGCAATCAGTTCGGTGATAAAAGCAGGTGTACATCCGGGCATATGCTTGTTTACATGGCGTTCGCTTACACTGCGTATAACGCTGTCGATTTCAGCTTCTGTTTTTACGGTGTACTTTGCCACTTTCTTCGGGGTGGAAAGGTCAAAGATAGGAGTCCATGTATCGACCATGCGAACGGAATAATACGCGTCTATGTTTCTTCCGCGAATCGCTTTGTTAGCTATGTATCCCGAGGCTCCCGGCGTAGTGCCATAGGTGGAAATAAAGAAAAGGTACTCCGTCCGGAACGACGCCTTTTCGAGAAATTCCTTTACAATACTAGGCAGTCCCCAGTCGTAGGTAGGAGATACAATTCCGATCATATCTGCTTCGAAATCATAACGGTTTTCGTTAATGCAGTCTACGATAGAAATCGGTTTCTGCGTATCAGCTTCTGTCAGCCTTGATGCAACATATTTGCAATTTCCTGTCGCCGAAAAATACAAAATCATTTGTGTTCACCTTTCATATTTCGTTTTAATTGTCGTATTTATGCGACCGACAAATAGGATTCTTTATGGTTGACCATTCAGAATCCGCCGTAGTGTTTTAAGGTTTCTGCTGCGATTTTGGATCCGGCATTCATAGCCTTTTCAATATCATTTTCAAGCATGTATGAGCAGACAAATCCTGCGTGATAGCTGTCGCCGCACCCGGTCGTGTCAATTACAGTATCGACCTTTACAGCCTGCACTCTGAATTCCTGCTCTTTAAAGTATGTGACACTTCCTCGTTCTGCAAGGGATATATTGAACAAACAATCATACTTATACGATAATTCTCTGAACTTTGGTAAGAGTTCCTCAGAGCCGCTTATCATAAAGAAATCTATGTGCGGTGAAAGCCGTTCCATATCAGCAAAATCCCTGTATACGTCAAAATCTACCGCAAGCTTAAATCCGGACGTTTTCTTCAGTTCAACTACCTGCGAAAAACACGAAGCCCAGAAGTGAACAAAGACCACATCGGATTCGGATAATATTCTGATTTCGTCATCATTCAGAATGATGTTATCAAGTATTTTTCCGTTCCATGAATCATCTTTATAATACCTGTCGCCCTCCGCTGTAAGGTATGTCATATTATTGGCAGTCTGATACCTTTCATCAATGCGTATATGGCTTTTATCAATATCAAGCTTTGATATTGAATCCATTATCGCTTCAGCATATTTGTCTTTTCCGATAATGCCAAGGAGCGTAACGTCTATATCATCAAAGCGCGAAGCATGTGCAGCAAAATTCAGTGCCTCTCCTCCTGGACGGATTATGTCAGTACCGTCAAAAACATCAGCACATATACATGGCAGTGCAGCCAGCTTTATTCTTTTCATTTTATAACCTCATAATATTTCGATTTGTAGGGCTGACCAATACCCTACTATATAAATATACCACACACAAAAAGAAAAATCAACATTCAATTTCAGAATTTCTGCCTTAAGAACAGTACTTCTTCACCGCCGCTGAAACGACCTCCGAAATCTCCTCCGCCGTTTTGCCGCCAAGATACTCCGAAATCAGTTCAGCTGGAACAGCCACCATGACCGGCGGCTTAGGCTTGAGTATTTTCAGGATGACTCCCTCGGTAAGCGCACCAGCGCTAGAAATCTCACGGATTTTACCAGAGGTGAGCTTCATTTCGGGGTGCTGTTTCAGAACATCGAGCAGGACTGCACGATCCTTAATTCCGCACAGAATTTCGGCGTCAGCGATACTGACCGCACCGCTGTCCAGCATGAGCAG
>CALBGD010000349.1 GCA_937893735.1 uncultured Clostridia bacterium
GGTCTGGTAAAGCACTTCACGGCGATCGCGAACAGCGTAAAAATTCCGATAATCCTGTACAATGTGCCCAGCCGTACCGGCGTGAACATCTCCATCGACACCTATAAGGAGCTTGCAAAGGTTCCGAATATCGTTGCCACCAAGGAAGCAAGCGGCAATATGTCCCTTGCGGCGGAGATCGCAGCCTACACCGATCTGGACATTTACTCCGGAAACGACGATCAGGTAATGCCTATCCTTTCCCTCGGCGGAAAGGGCGTTATCTCCGTTACCTCAAACCTCATGCCCAAGGAGAAGCACGATGAAGTCGCTCTCTTCAACGCTGGAAAGCAGGCGGAGGCTCTGGAGATCCAGAAGCGCATACTCGCATTCGAGAAGGCGCTGTTCATGGATGTTAACCCGATCCCTGTAAAGGAAGCCCTGAACATCATGGGCTTCAAGGCGGGCGAGTGCAGACTTCCGCTGGCTTCCATGTCAGAGGAGCAGGTCGCAAAGCTGAGAAGCGCAATGGAGCCTCTCGGACTTGTCGGCGCGATAAAGTAAATAATGCGGGCGGAATGCGGAATATATGCTTCCGCCCGATATGCTAACTGGCATTTCTGCAAAAATCTGAAAGGAATTACAAATGACTAGAATTGCAATAACAGGCGCCTGCGGAAAGATGGGCAGAGTTATCGCGGGTCTGGTGGAGCAGCGCAGCGACTGCGAGGTCGTTGCCGGAATCGACCTGCTCGGCGAAAAATACGCGGATTTCCCGGTGTACAAAAAGGTTTTCGACCTCCCCGAGAAGCCCGATGTTATCATTGATTTCTCGCACCCTTCCGCGCTTCCTGACCTGCTGAGCTACGGCAAGATGAACAACGTTCCGCTGGTGCTCGCGACAACGGGCTACACCGACGAGGAGCGCAGCCAGATAACCGCTGCGGCTTCGCAGATCCCGGTGTTCTTCACATTCAATATGTCCCTCGGCATAAATCTGCTGGTGGAGCTTGCGCGCAGGGCTACACAGATACTCGGCGACCAGTTCGATATCGAGATAGTTGAGAAGCACCACAATCTGAAAAAGGACGCGCCCTCCGGCACGGCAATAATGATCGCCGAGGCAATAAACGAGGAGCTTGGCGGCAGGGATCATTTCGTATACGACCGCCACAGCGTAAGAAAGCCCCGCGGCAAGGACGAGATAGGAATGCACGCTATCCGCGGCGGCACTATCGTCGGAGAGCACGATATAATTCTCGCAGGACACGACGAGGTCATCACTCTGTCGCATTCTGCGCAGTCCAAGGAGGTTTTCGCAGTGGGAGCGGTCAACGCGGCTGTATTCCTCGCTGGCAAGCCTGCCGGACTTTATGCAATGTCTGATCTTATCAAGGAGGGCTGACAATGAACATCACAGTAACAGAAAACGTATCAGCGGTAACTTTCAACAACGTGCCGCTCTACAAGACCATCGTGGAGGACACCCTGACCGCAGTTGCTGAGGCAGGGATCAATATCGACATGATCTCCATGACGGCACCCACTTCCGAGCGTTTCGGCTTCGGATTCACGCTGGACGACGACGATATGCCCAAGCTCCTGAGCGTAGTAAAGACGCTGAAGGACAAGCACGACATCACCCCGATGATAAACAGCGGCAACCGCAAAATCGTTATCAAGACCGGCGAGATGGAAGCTCAGGCGGGATTTGCCGCAAAGGTATTCAACCTGCTCAACAAGATAGACGCGATGATACTCCTCATCACCACAGGTGTTGACGAAATTTCCGTGCTTATCCGCGAGAGCGACGGCGAGGCGGCTGAAGCAGGTCTGAGGGAGCTGTTCAAGTGAGCGTCCTGAATTTAATAGCGACAGCCGCCGCGACTGCGGAGGTCTCAACTCACGAGAACACCCTGAATGACGCAGTTCAGGACCTCGTGGATCACCCCGAGGAAACCGTCTCGAAAATGGGCGAGTTCTTCCAGAACCTCTGGAACAGCATAGTTCATGCGGTACCGACTATTATTCTTGCAGTTATCGTGCTTGTAATAGGGCTTATCGTGTGCAAGCTGGTTCTCAAGGTGCTGGGCAAGGGTCTTGACCGCTCCCGGCTTGACCTCACCGTTACGAATTTTGTCAAGCAGTGCTGCAAGATAGTACTTTATGTTCTGCTGATAACCGTGGTTCTCTCAATGCTGGGAATCCCAGCAACCTCGATCGTTACCGTTATCGGTACTGCCGGCGTTGCAATAGGCCTGGCACTTCAGAACAGCCTTTCCAACGTTGCCGGCGGAATCATGCTGATGATAAACAAGCCGTTCAAGATAGGCGATTACATAGCTGTTTCCGGCGTCAGCGGAACTGTAAGGCAGATAACTATTCTGTACACAAGACTGGATTCCGACTCCAATCAGGCGATATTTATCCCGAATGGTCAGGTTTCCGGCGCGGTAGTCACCAACAACAACGGAAACGATATACGCCGTGTTGACCTCAAGATCTCCATCAGCTACGATGATGATTTCGCAAAGGCTCAGCAGGTGATAACCGAAGTGCTGAAGCGCAACGAAAAGGTGCTCAGCAATCCGGCTCCCACCATCAGAATGCTGGAGCACGGAGCAAGCGCCATCGTTATCGCGGTTCGTCCGTGGTGCAAGGCTGCGGATTACTGGGATGTGTTCTTCACCGTCACGGAGGATATACGCGCGGCGTTCATTGCGGCGGGTATTTCTATTCCGTATGACCAGCTTGATGTGCACGTTGTCAAGGATTGATGATCTCTAATAAAAAGGGCAGTTTTTCTGCCCTTTTTTTATTTGTTAAGAGAATAGTCCAAAAAACACTTGAACTAAAACGCGATTTGTGGTATACTAAAATAGAGTAAATGTGTTTATCTGAAAACAGGAGGGTAAATATGGATAAGAGAACCAGCAAACCTGTCGGTTCCATAAAAGTATCCGACAGCGTTATTGTAAAAATGGCTGAGCTTGCTGCTGCGGAAATAGACGGAGTATACTGCCGTGGTCAGGCACCTGCTCCCGCAGGAACCAAGGCAAAGATGCTAGGTCCGGTGCGCGCAAAGCTCGGGAATGAAACGGCTGAGATACATGCTGATATCGTGGTGATGGAGGGCTACAACGCCGTAAATGTCGCTGAAAAGGTACAGCAGAGCATAAAGTCAGCAATACAGAGCATGACAAATTTCACGGTGACAAAGGTTGACGTTAACGTTGCCGGAATCAAATTCAAGGAGAGCGCAGAATAAGCGCACAGGAGAGAAAATGGAAGAAAAGCTCACAAGACGAGAGGT
>CALBGD010000350.1 GCA_937893735.1 uncultured Clostridia bacterium
ACCGTTGCGCTGGATACGTCAAATTCGAGTATGCGGTCTGCCATTCCCTGCTGGGCGAAATACTCTCTTACTTTTTCTATTGCCATATTTTCCTCTCTTTACCGAAAATCGAGCCGCACAGCTCAGTGCGCGGCTCGTTAATTTTACTTCAGGAAGCCCTCGATTATCTTCTCCTCGGCTTCCTCTCTGGTAAGCCCTAAGGAGCAGAGCTTCAGTATCTGTTCTCCGGCGATTTTTCCTATCGCGGCCTCATGGATAAGCGCTGCGTCAACGTTTGCCGCGTTAAGCGCCGGCTGAGCGTCCACCCTGCCGTTTTCCGCAAGAATAGCGTCGCAGGCGGAATGTCCGGTGCAGCGGTTGTTTCCCTCAATAACTGAATAGAACGCCTGATGTGAATTTCCGCGTGCAACAGACCTTGAAACCAGATCCGCGCCGCAGTCCTCGCCGTTGAGTTCAACCTTGAACTTTGTCACCGCGTCCTCGTCTCCGTCGGTCATGATACGCTCGCGGACAACTATCTTGGCCCCCTTTTCAAGCACGGCGGAGGTGCTGCGGGTAGTCCTGTCAACCCCGCGGAGCTGAACGGTGTCCATTTCAAGGTAGGAATCCTCCTTGAGATACGCGTCAGTTACCGGGTCTATCTTACGGAGACCTGTTCCCTTTCCGGTCCCGATATGCTTTTCCTTGTAGAGCACCCTCGCGCCTTTCTCCAGGAAGAAACGGTGGATTCCGTTGTGGCGCGCCTGTTCCTCGCCGTCGTTGTGAACTCCGCAGCCGGCAACTATCACAACGTCCGCGCCCTCGCCGATGTAGAAATCATTGTACACAAGATCGTCCACATCGGAATGCGTCACGCAGGCGGGAATATACACAGTCTCGCCGACTGTCCCGGGCTTTACGGTGATGTTTATTCCGGGCTTGTCGGTCTTGGAATCTATCGTGATGTTCGGTGAGGACTTCCGCCCTGCGCACTGGCTGTCCTCGCGGATATTATACGCGCCCTTGAATCCGGTCACACTGTCGTAATCGGAAATCACCTTGAGCATTTCTGCGGTGACTTCGTTGAAACTCATGTCCTTAATGTCACTCATGGCAGCTTCCTCCTGTTGTGTTGTCTGATGTCCCGGGAACCGGGCAGCGGCGCGAAAACTCGCCCTTTAACAGAGCCGGGAGTATCTCGTCGCGGGTGCCGCTGGTGCGTACCTTTCCGTTCGCAACGACAACTATCTCATCGGCAATGGAGAGAATACGCTCCTGATGTGAGATTATCACAAGGGAGCCGCTCGTGCTGCTTCGTATCTCCTCGAATGTTTCTACGAGCCTTGCAAAGCTCCAGAGGTCTATTCCGGCTTCCGGCTCGTCGAATACTGAGAGCTTTGCGTTGCGTGCAAGCACGGTAGCTATCTCGATACGCTTGGCCTCGCCGCCGGAAAGAGCTGCGCTCATCTCACGGTCAATGTATTCCTCGGCGCAGAGACCTACCTTCCCGAGAAGCCCGCACAGCTCATCGTGCCCGAGCTTCTTACCTGCCGCAAGCTCCAGAAGGTCGCGCACGGTGAGACCCTTGAATCGCACAGGCTGCTGGAATGCATATGCTATTCCCAGCTTTGCACGCCCGGTGACGTCCATATCAGTTATGTCCTCGCCGTCAAGGAGTATCTTACCGCCAGTGGGCTTCTCGACTCCTGCAATGAGCTTTGCAAGCGAGGTCTTTCCGCCGCCGTTAGGTCCTGTGATCACCGTAAGCCGGCTGTCCAGCTTACAGCTTATTCCATTTATAATTGATTCGCCGTCCGGAATCTTCCAGACGAGATCCTGTAATTCCAGCAATTGAACTGCCCCTTTCAACGTCAGCATTTTCGCTGATCCTTTATCTTATTATTGTATCATAATTGTGGAATTATGTCAAGATTTAATGAAAAACCGCCGCACTGTGAGCGCGGCGGTTTGCGGTTATATTTTATATACCCAGTTTTCCTTGCGGGGCTTTGCGGCGGGGACTTCATTCGCGGGATAGCCAAGAATACAGTGACCTATTCCCTCATAGTCGCCCTCAATGCCGAGAGATTTCAGGAGCTCCTGACCCTCGGGAGATTCAAATTCCTCCTTGGCGCGGTGTATCCAGCAGCTTCCG
>CALBGD010000351.1 GCA_937893735.1 uncultured Clostridia bacterium
ATAACTATTGGATTCACGCTACTGCGTAGGTACTGAATTTGCTCAGCACCTTTGTCTTTGCAATAATTCTGATGATCACAACACCGCAGATAAGTCCGAACGCGCCCTGAATCAGGTTTCCGGGGACGCTTGCAGCAGCGCCGGCGAAGCTCTTGCCGAGAAGCAGCGCAGCATACAGATAGTAGCCGCCCACCATGATCATCTCACCAGCAAGTGCGCTTACAGCATATGCCGGGATAACCACCTTGCCAAGCTTCTTCAGCATTGCGCGGCAGATGAGCGCAGCAGCAACTGCGATAAGCCCCTTGATGATAAAAGTTCCGGGAACGTAGTGCACATAGCCTGTGAACAGGCCAGCCAGCCCAGAGCCGATACCGCCCGCCGCGAAGCCATAAACCGGTCCGAGGACCCATGCAGCTATAAGAATAAAGCAGTCGCCGAAGTTCACATACCCGTTCAGCGGTGACGGGATCTGAATAAGCATCGTTGCAACGCATATCAGTGCGGCAAACATTGCGGTAACGCAGATCTTCAGCAGCTTATCCCTTGCAGATGTCTTTGTTGTCTTTTCTGTTGTCATAACACATTCTCCTTTTCGGACTATGCCGTTTTTTCTATAATTTTTATTATACAACAGAATTGGTCATGCTTCCAGTGCCAGTTTTATTATTTTTAACAATATCAGATCATTGTCAAATAAAGCTGACTTTTGCGTCAGCACAGCGCTGTCAGCTTGTTTCTCCTGAAATCCGTACAGCAAAACCGATAGAACTGGTATTTTTAAAATCGCTGAATTTCGTTTAGCTATATAGCCAAAAAGCTCCCTGCCGGAGCAGGGAGCCGTTTGGATCTATCCGTATCAGTATACTGCGATGTCGCTGTTAGAGTCAGCACCTTCGCCCATTCCATCGCCGCCAAAGCCAGCCATAGGCGCATTGATGTCTACCTCGCCCTCGCCTGTGCCGAAGATGATGGGAGCGCCGATCTCATCGGTAGGAACATTCTCCTCATAAGTGGGCTCCGGAACCTCGAGCTTTGTGATCTCATCGCCGGGCTTGTAAGCCTCCATAACGTCAGCGATCTGGGAACCGATCTGGTGTACTATAATATAATAGTATCCGTCGGAAGTAACGCCCTCAACTGCGCCTGCCGCCGCTATCTCCTGATCGGGGTAGAATGCCGCGCCGTCCTTAATATATGCGAAATGCTCGTCAAGCTGAGCCTTTACAGCGTCCTCATTGCCTGCCTTGGGCTTTGCAATGATGATCTCGTTGAGGTGTACGCTCATCATGGCGTTGGAGATATAATACTCGTCCAGCAGGTCAACATCAAGATTGAAAAGGGTCTTGATGATCTCGCCGTCGTTTATCTCCTCCATAGCCGGCCACTCAACGCAGCCGTTTACAGCCTCCGCAAGGTCAGATACGGTGCGCTCAGCCGCAGGAGTCTCCGCCTGAGATGTGCCGCTCGTTGTGCTGGAATCAGCCGCAGAACTTGCAGAGCTTGTGGAGCTGCTGGAATTACTGTTGTTGGAGCAGCCGGTGAATGCTGCGGTAATAGCCGCAAGAGCCACCGCTGTTGCTAAAAACTTCTTCATAATCGTTTCCTTTCCTGTTTGCCTTTACTTTTTCTCTTTGTTCAGCCACTGCGTAAGCGAATACGGCAGCGGCTTCTTCTCCCGATCGTACCACGGGAGGTCCTCAAGGGTCACTACCCTCGGGTCATTGAACACGCGCTTCAGGAACGCGTCGTCCATATACTTTGGATTCGGTCTGGGCATTCCATTTTCGTCAAGGACCGGGTGCCAGTTATCGTCCGTGTCATACACGAACGAGCCCCACCAAGGGAGCCACCAGAGCCAGTGCGCGCCGTCCCTCTCCATTTCATCAGGGTCGGGAATTATCCCGCACTCGGAAAGCGTCAGCATCTTTCCGGAAGTGTAGCTCTCCAGACTGCGATAGCGCTCTATCTGCGAGCAGTGAGTGGGCTTCTCATCATAGATGTCGTCGCCGGCGATGTCGTAGCTGTTCGGGCTCACTGCCATGAACGGAGCTTGTCCGTTCCACACCCATATAAGATTGCGCAGCTTGTGGTAGTTCATGAATCTGTCAAAAATCGTATACCACAGCTTCTTGTAAGCCGCAACGCTCTGCGGCTCCGGCTTTGAGGTGCCGCCGCGGTTTCCCCACCAGAACCAGTCGCCGTTAGCCTCGTGGAGAGGTCTCCACAGCACCGGTATATCCTGATGCTCCAGCATTTTCAGCGCGTCCGCAACCAGGTCTATTTCATAGATGATAAAATCATGCTCCGGTGTGCCCTCCTGAACGGCGCGGAGCAGGTCGAAGCCCGTTTTGCGGTCATAGTTCGTGGTCTTGTAGTAGAACGAGCTGAGCTTCGAAAAGTCGCTCATGTCGTCCGGAGCGTTCCAGTGCCAGCACATGGTGAGGATACCTCCGGTGCGGCGCGCCCAGTCCACCGCTCTGCCCAGCTGGTCGTAGCCGCGCGCAAGCCCGCTTATTCCCATGAAGTCATAGCCGCGTATCGCGGGGAGCTTCCCGGTGGCGTTCCAGTAGACAAGGTCCTCTTTCTCGTCCTCCCAGAGATACTGCTGACCAGAGATGAATTTCTTCCCCCGGCAGGACTTCAGAAAATCCCACAGGCGGATAGTATTCGGCGTAGGGTCGGGGGTTATCAGCTTTCCCGGCTCCACCGGCTTTTCTGACAGGCTCTTTTCAAGAGCCGCAAAATCTGTTCTG
>CALBGD010000352.1 GCA_937893735.1 uncultured Clostridia bacterium
CTGTTGCTCAAAATTTTTGAGTGAAATGTGTAAAGCTATATTGACAATGTCATTAGTAAGGATTTTTTTAGTCTGTGTCATAATTCATATCAACCTTTCATATAATATTGCCTTATTTTCGGATAAGGCTTATGTATATTTTTGTACAAAAACAACGAAAAGTCAATATAAAATGTTTATTCCGCAGGTTTTCTTGTCTATTCGGCATTGACTTGCGGAATAAACATAAAAACTTGCGGAATAAGCAAAGGGTATTGATTTCTTTCTCATACCATGCTATCTTTTTAATGGAGGGATAGATTATGATAAAGAGGCTTTCGGAGAAAATTGCAGATAAAATGAGCTGTGAGGGAATAATTCAGTCCGAGGATATAGCTGCATATTCATACAGCATTGAAATCACGCTGGCTACAATAATAAATTTCATCTCAATAGCAGTGATTGCTATTTTATTCGGTCGTTTTGCTGAGATGATTATGTTTGTAATAGGTTTTGTACCGCTCAGAATGCTAAAGGGCGGGTATCACGCAGATACCCATTTAGGCTGCATTTTGATACTAATTTTGTGTGCAACATTGCTAATGCTGTTGATTAAGTTTGAGTTGTGGTTTTATTCAATACCAATCCTTATTGCCGCCACAATATACCTATTTATTTCGCAAGGCAAAAATTCCAACCAACTGATTACTGAGAAAAAGCAGAAAAAGTTCAATATGACAGCGAGAGTTATTATTGCATTGTATGCGGTTTTCTGCGTGATTATCGCACTGATTTGGAGATTTACTCCGATAATTTTCGCTTTACTGTATGGGGTTGGCATTGCGGGAATATCTTTGTTTGTAAGCAAGCATATTCGTAAACAAATTACAGAATAAGATGATGATTTATAATAAAAGGCGCTGTAAAAAAAACTCAACACCCAAGCCCGAGCAACCATCCTATGGAAGCTCGGGCTTGTTGATACTACAAAAAAGAAGAATGAACCGAAAAAAGCGTATGACAAACAAGCAGGCAGGGAAATGCCATGCACAAAATGTAATAAATATTGAATCAGGCAGCAGACCTGAGAGCCACTTTTTTCAGATGGAACTTATGAAGATTAAAACCGCAGGAAATCATGCCGAACTCAAGAAAAAGCGACTTTATCCCCCGGCGCCGCGCCCGGATATACGACCTGTTCCACTTGATCGTGCCAAAAGTACCCTCGGACTGAATACTTCTGTTCATACGGAGCAGCGCGCCGTGAATGCTGTTCAGATTATTCAGGACCTCTGCGTGAAACTGCGTCAGCTCCTCGTTCAGACGGACGATCCGGTTTCCCTTGCACTTGCAGCATTTTTCCTTGTGCGGACAGCCGCTGCAATCCTCGCACTGAAAATATTCCTCGGTTCTGCCGTATTTATTGCCCCTTACAGGCCGGCTGTAAATGAAATGGAATTCCTTTCCGTTCGGGCAGACTGGCAAACCACGTTCATTGACAGGGAAATTTACCGCTCTGTATGGATCATTGCGATATTTCTCGTTCTTGCTTTCTTTTTCATACATGGTAAACTTCATGAATTTTTCCATGCCGTGTTCTTCGCAGTAGAGATAATTATTATAGCTGCCGTAACCTGCGTCCGCGACAGGATATTCGGGATATTGACCATAAAGACTTTGAAATCTCTCCATCAGCGGCTGAAAACAGTCCATATCTGACGCGTACTGATACACGTCAAACGCCGCAATAAAGCCATCGCAAACCGCGCACTGAATGTTATATCCCGGCAGGAGCTGATCGTTTCCCATGTGGTCGCGTTTCATTCTCATGAATGTTGCGTCATGGTCGGTTTTGGAGTAACTGTTGCGGTCATTCCCGCATATTTTAATGCGTTCCGCGTATTTTTTCAGCCTTTCGATATACTCGGAAAGCTTTTCAATGAGCCGCTGTTCAGAAGTTTTGTGATTTCCCTTTCCGTGGACGGCTTTTCCATGGTCGAAACCGATAAGTTCAATATATTTCTTCAGTATTCCTTCAAGATATTCGATAGCGTATTCATCCCGAATATCGAATTTCACGCCGAGTAAAGCTGTGCCGTCGTTCATGTTTTCAAGCAGCTCAGTTATTTTTGCGAAGAGCTTTATGCGATTTTTTTCGCAGCTCTTTTTCCACACCCAGCTGTATTTGCAGGCATTTGCGGATATTTTTGTTCCGTCAATGTAAACGTGGTTCAGATCCACCTGTTCCTTTTGAAATATGTATTCGTTGACATCTGCAAATATCCTGTCGATATTCTCAAGCATAGTTTTATTCATGAAATTGTCTATCGTCATGTGACTTGGCGGCGGATTATCCTGCAACAGCCACATATATCGTATGTCAGTCTTGCAGTATTTTTCGATCTCCCTTACCGACGCATATCCGTTCTCCATGAACGCAAACAGTATTATTTTCAGCAAAGTTTTCTGATCATATCTTGGGCGGCCTGGTCTGCGCTCCTCAATCGTCAGGTATTTATTCAGGTCAATATGATCCATTACTTCACTGAAACTATATACCGGGTCTGAAATTTCTATTATTTTTTCAATTTCTACTGGTAATTTCAGCTGATATGCTGTATAATGTTCTTGTGGGTTTTGTTTTTGCACAATTACATTATACCACAAAAAAGGCTGCTTCCTTGTTTTTTTCGGGATGCAGCCTTTTCTTTTGTTTTTTACAGCGCCTTTGTTCCTGCTGCTTGCTCCGACAGCATATTGACTGCTCGGAGCTGCGGCGGGCATTTTCTTTTTCTGCCTTGCATTACCCGTACTGCTTATTGCACTCATCAAAATACTTCGCACTTGACCTTGTGTTCTCCGTCACTTGATTAAGCAAGAACTGCATATACGCCGACACAAGTATCTCGTCCTTCCTCTCATCGCCTGTGTGGATAATCTCCGCCCATTCTTCTTGAGTAAGCTCAACTTTATCAAAATACAGGAACAACGCTCCGAGAATACTCTCCGCAAGTTCGCCATCGTCATTCTCCTCGTGACAGTAGAAAGCGTAGTCCTGCTTGAGTTCGGAGAACAGATGATTGATTACGGACAGCTTGCCGTAGTCCCTGTTCTTGACAAGTTCGGCTAAATATTCAACAGCAGTATCGGACAGCCCCGTGAAATCGCAGACTGTTTTCGTTTTGCCTTTCGTTGCGGTCGTGTTCGTCTTACCGATAAGGTAGTCCGCCGATACATTCAGCACGTCGGCAATCCTTGAGAGAATTTCGATATCGGGCATACGGTTATTATTCTCATAGTAACCGACCGTGCTTTTTGAAATCCCGACTGCCTCGGCGAACTGCTCAATCGTATAGCCGTTTGCCTTTCGCAGCTCCTTCAGCCGTTTTCCGAATACCTCAACACAGGTGTTTTTGCTTTCCATAACGCCAAATTTCCTCCTCTTTTGAATATAAAAAGACTATATTTGTGGAATTACAGAAAATATCCC
>CALBGD010000353.1 GCA_937893735.1 uncultured Clostridia bacterium
TGTTCGTCAGGCTCTTGGCAAAAAGCCTCTTGCCGAGTTCGAAAAATGGGCACAGAAGATGGGCTTCCTCGAGGAAGACGGTCTTACCCTTGGACCGAACGCCGGTGACGCTTCCGTACTTTTCTAATTTAATTAGTTAAGTGCTACTATATTTGACGGGAGGATATACAAATAATGGTATCTGATGATAAACTTAAAGAGATTATTGCTCAGGTAGTTGGTGAGATGATGAAAGACGCTCCCGCTGCAAAAGCTCCTAAGGCAGAAGCTTGCTGCAACGCTAACGTTGAAAATGTCAGCGATGATGATCTCGAAGACCTTACCTCTTATGAGCTGAACGAGTGGTATCAGGTTCCGAACGCAAAGGACGAAGCCGAGTACAGAAGACTTAAACTCACTACTCCTGCACGTCTTGGCGTTTGGCACTGCGGTCCCCGCGAAATGACCAACACCATGCTCCGTTTCCGTGCTGACCACGCTGCTGCACAGGACGCTGTTTTCAATGAGTTCCCGAAGGAATTCCTTGAAGAGCGCGGAATCCTTGAGCTCCAGTCTCGCTGCGACAGTAAGGATACTTACCTGACCAGACCTGACCTTGGCAGACGTCTTAACGCTGAATCTGTTGAAAAGCTCAAGAACTTCTACAAAAAATCTCCTACCTGTGTTGTTTTCGCTGCTGACGGTCTTTCTGGCACTGCAATCGAAGCAAACTATGACATTGTTATCCCTGCACTCATGAACGGCCTTAAAGCCCATGGCATTGATGTAGGCGAGCCTTTCTTCGTAAGATACGGTCGTGTTGCGGTTCAGGACGAAGTTTCTGAAATCACTGGATGCGACGTATGTGTATGCCTTATCGGTGAGAGACCTGGTCTTGCAACTGCAAAGTCCATGTCCGCATACATCACTTACAAGGGAACCATTGGTATGTCCGAAGCAAGACGTACTGTTGTTTCCAACATTCACAACGCCGGTACTCCTGCTGCTGAAGCTGGTGCACATATCGCTGATATCGTTGACATCATGCTCAAAGAAAAAGCTTCCGGTACCGACCTCAAGCTCTGATATTTTTTATCAACTACTAATTGCTTGAAAATTGCTTAATAAAGCAAATTTTATCTACCTTAAATTTTAAAGGAGGTACATATCGTGAAATACGATGAACTTAGAACTACTGTACTGATGATCAAGGTTATCCCGAGCGTAAGCCCTGACCTCCAGAAACAATGGAACATGCCCGAAGGCCACAGATCCGTTGGCTTCTTCTCCACCGACTGCGATGATGTTGGTTACACCTGCGTTGACGAAGCAACCAAAAAGGCTGACGTTAAAGTTGTTCTTGCAAAATCCATGTACGGCGGCGCTGGCTGCGCACAGCAGAAATATGCTGGTGAATTCATCGGCATGCTCTCCGGCCCGAACCCTGCAGAAGTAAAAGCTGGTCTTGCTGCTGCTTTCGATCTTCTTAACGCTGACGCTACCTTCTATTCTGCAAACGATGATGACTCCGTTGCATACTATGCATACACCATCTCCAGAACCGGTTCTTACCTTTCTGAGTGCGGTGGTATTCCTGAAGGCACCCCGATCGCATACCTCATCGCTCCGCCCGTTGAAGCACAGTATGGTATGGATGCTGCCCTCAAAGCTGCTGACGTAAGAATGTGCGCATACTTCGAGCCTCCGTCTGAGACTAACTTCTCCGGTGGTTACCTCACTGGTACTCAGTCTGCCTGCAAAGCCGCTTGCGACGCTTTTGCTGACGCTGTTGTATTCTGCGTAGAGAATCCTCTCAAATACTGATTACCTTCTTAGATCTTAAACGATATACTCATTATATCTTAAGATAAACAGGAGGTGACGGATTATGAGTACTGGCGCACTGGGAATGCTGGAAACTTATGGTCTGATCGCCGCTATCGAAGGTCTGGATGCATCCGTAAAGGCTGCAAACGTGACTCTTTGTGGTTTTAAATATGTATCCGGAGGACTTGTGACCTTCTTTGTAACCGGCGATGTCGGCGCAACGAAGGCTGCTATTGCCGCCGGCGAAATAGCCGCATCAAAAGTTGGCAAGGTCATATCTTCCCATGTTATCCCAAGGCCCGCGGAGAGCACTACTATTATTGCTTCTCCCACCGAAAAGCCTGCTGGTCGTCGCCGTGGAACAGGTATCCACAAGCGCGACTTCCCGGCAAAGGCTCCTGTGAAGTCGGAACCGCTTGAAAAGGCTGAAAAAGAATCCGTCCCTGAAATTGCACCTGAAAAAGTTGAAAATGTCGAACCTGTAATCGTTGCAGAGCCCATAGAAGCCAAAAAGGAATCCACAGGCTATGCAGAGGAATATCTCAGAGAGCTGAAAACAACTGCTCTGAGAAAAATAGCTCGCGATATTCCCAACATCGGCCTTTCTAAGGTCGAAATCAGAGATGCCAAGAAGGAACCGCTCGTAGAGGCGATTCTGAAAGCACAGAATAATAACTAAAGGAGCAATAAAGCAATGCTGCAAGATCGTGATTTGCTTTCTGTCCAGGAAGCTCGCGACATGGTTAGAAAGGCTCGCGTAGCCTTCGAAGCCGCGAAACTTCTTAGTCAGGAACAGATTGATAAAATTGTTAAAGCTATGTCCGATGTTGCTTATGCTCATTCCAAAGAGCTTGCCAAAATGGCAGTGGAAGAAACCAGCATGGGCAAATACGAAGACAAGATTATCAAGAATCACCTCGCATCTAAATCCGTATACGAAGCAATTAAAGACATGAAAACTGTCGGTATTGTTCACGAGTATCCGGAAAAGAAGATGTTTGAGGTTGCTGTGCCGGTGGGCGTAGTATGCGGTATCGTTCCGTGCACCAACCCTACCTCAACTACCATCTATAAGTCCATGATTTGCATGAAATCTGGCAACCCTGTTGTATTTAGCCCTCATCCTTCTGCAAAGAACTGCATCGCTAAGACCTGCGAACTCATGTGCGAAGCAGCTGAGAAAGCGGGCGCACCTGCGAATATGTTCCAGTGCCTCCACACCCTCAGCATGGCTGGTACCCACGAGCTCATGACCAACTCCGGCGTCAATATGATTCTCGCCACCGGTGGTCCTGAAATGGTCAAAGCTGCATATTCTTCCGGTGTTCCCGCCCTTGGCGTTGGCGCCGGCAACGTTCCTGCATTCATCGATCACACTGCTGACGTAAAGCTTGCTGTAAAGAGAATCTTTGCTTCCAAGACTTTTGATAACGGCGTTATCTGCGCTTCCGAGCAGTCTATCGTTGCAGAGAACTGCATCAAAGATCAGGTTATTGAAGCAGTTAAAAACGAAAAAGGCTACATCCTCAACGACGAAGAATACGCAAAACTCTGCAAGATCTTCACCAGACGCCCGGGCAGTGTAAACCCTGCTATCGTTGGTCGTCCTGCAACCAAGATTGCTGCTATGGCTGGAATTGATGTTCCTGCTGACACCAGAGTTCTTTGCTATCCTGAAAAAGGCGTTGGCGACGAGTATCCTTTCTCCATCGAGAAACTTTCTCCTTGCCTTGCCCTCTATTTCGAGGAAGATTGGCGCGCTTGCTGCGATCGCTGCATCCAGCTGCTCCAGTTTGTCGGAATCGGTCACTCTCTTTCTATGCATACTAACGATGAAAACGTCATTCGTGAGTTTGCTCTTAAGAAACCCGTATCCCGTATTCTGGTCAACACCTCTTCTTCTCAGGGCGGCGTAGGTGCAACCACCAACCTCATGCCCGCGCTTACTCTTGGCTGCGGTGCTGTCGGCGGTTCTGCCACCAGCGACAACGTTTCTCCGCTTAACCTCATCAACCTCCGTCGTGTTGCTTACGGCGTAAGAGAGGCATGGGATCTTGCCGAGAAACCCGCTGAAGAGAACAATCTTGATGCTGATGCTATCGCAAAGATGGTAATCGACGCTCTGAAAAAGCTTTAATCGCTTTTTCCATACTATAAAGTAGAACCAGGGGGCATGGCCCCAATAATTAAGGAGGTACTACACAATGACTGATAAACAAGCACTGGGCATGATCGAAACCAGAGGCCTTGTCGGCGCTATCGAAGCTGCTGATGCTATGGTTAAAGCTGCTAACGTTACCCTTATCGGTAAAGTACACGTCGGCGGCGGACTTGTAACCGTTTTCGTACGCGGAGACGTTGGTGCAACTAAGGCTGCAACCGATGCTGGCGCTGCTGCTGCAGACCGCGTTGGCGAACTGAAGTCTGTTCACGTAATTCCGAGACCCCACGAGGAAGTTGAATACATCCTCCCGCATCTCGACAAAGAATAATTTACCCTTTAAGGAGGAGACAAGATGGCTGAGAAACAAGCACTTGGCATGATTGAGACCAAAGGTCTCGTCGGAGCTATTGAAGCAGCCGATGCTATGGTCAAAGCCGCTAACGTCACCCTCATTGGCAGAGTTATTGTTGGTGGCGCCCTCGTAACCGTGTTCGTTCGTGGAGACGTCGGCGCTACCAAAGCTGCTGTTGATGCAGGTGCCGCTGCAGCAGACCGCGTTGGTGAGCTTATTTCTACTCACGTCATCCCCAGACCTCATGAAGAGGTCGAGTATATCCTCCCGTCCATCGAATAATTCTGAAGAAGTTTAGAATTTTACAAAACTAAGATGGGGGTGATATTATGAAGGTCATTACCGAGATGGTGCTCCGCAACGAGCTTAAAGGCGAATGTCCTCCCGTGTACTATGTACCGAAGGATAAGCTCCTTTCTCCTGCTGCAAAGGAATACCTGAACCAGCTTAAAATCAAGGTTGAGTTCGGAGATCCGCCCGCAGCGCCCGCACCTGCAGCATCATCCAACAATAAAGCTTCCGCCATCGGCGATACTCCTGCCGGAGCAAAATATGTCGATGAACAAACCGGAGCTTTCTATGTTAAAAAGCCGGAATATATGTGCCAGCTTTTCGGTAATAGATTGGTTTATAAAAATCATCCAAGGATAGTTTTCCGCGGCAAGCTTGACAGCATGAGCGCCACCGTTGTTATGGTTCAGGCGGAAATTGCTGCTTCAAGCGGCCCCCAAAAGCTCATAGATGATCTCGGCGACATCAACAAGGTGCTCAATCAGATTATGTACTGTGAGGTTATGGAGGAGGAAATGAGCGAAGTGAAGATTATTGGGCTTACTCCTGATGAGCTTCGCGCCCGTTCCCACAACCCGCAGAAATACTTTAACATTAAGCAGATGCTGCTCCCCAACTATACTATGGGTGTGGACTACACCAAGCTTAATGTTCTCCGTGCGAAAGTACGTGAATTGGAGCTTGCTGCTCTCGACTGCTTTGTTGACGGTAAAAACGTTCAGCAGCCCGAGATCATCAGGACTCTCAACCGCCTTTCGAGTGCATTCCACATCATGATGTGCATGTACTTGGCGGGTGAATATAAATAATTTGTAGGAGGAGACACATGGCTGCAGAAAAAGTCGTAGAGGCAGTTGTTGACGAAATCAGAACTGCCGGACTTGTTCAGATAGAGGTCTCCGCCAGACACGTGCATCTGGACAAGGAAAGCGTAGAAGTTCTGTTCGGCGTAGGTCACAAGCTTACCCCGAAGAGAGAACTTAGCCAGCCCGGACAGTACCTCGAGGAAGAAAGAGTTGACGTTATCGGACCGAAAGGTTCCTTCAAAAACGTTGCAGTTCTTGGTCCCGAGAGAAAGCACGTTCAGGTTGAGGTCTCATTCAGCGATGCTTTTGCCCTTGGAATCAATCCGCCCATCAGACAGTCGGGCGACACCAAAGGTTCCGCAAGCGTAACTCTTGTCGGACCTGCTGGTGAGATTACTATTGACGAAGGCGCGATCGTCGCACTCCGCCACGTTCACATGACTCCCGAAGATGCGGAAAGACTTGGTCTTGTCGATAATCAGGTAGTTTCTGTTGAAGCACTGACCGACAGAAAGCTCGTTTTCGAAGATACTGTTATCAGAGTTTCTCCGAATTTCCGCACTCGTATGCATGTTGACGTTGACGAAGCCGGCGCCGCACATATTGCAGGTTTTGCACTTGGCAAAATTATCAAATAAGGATGTACTTATAAATGGTTGATCTTGATACAATCAATGCATACATGGCGCGTGTTACCGAAACCGAAACGGTGGTGCACAAGCCTGTATCCGATAAGCTGAAGGTTGGCGTTGACCTTGGTACTGCGTACATTGTTATCGTGGTGCTTGATGAGGACAACAATCCTATCGCCTGCGAAAAGCAATTTGCGCAGGTGCTCAAGGATGGCGTAATAGTTGACTATGCAGGAGCTTGCGGCATAGTAAGAAAGCTCAAAAAGAAGCTCGAAGAGCGTCTTGGCAGAGAACTTGAATATGCTGCAATCGCAATGCCCGCGGGCACTGAATCCAGCACAAAAACACATAAATATTGCGTCGAGGGAGCCGGTTTTGACGTAACAAACGTTCTGGATGAGCCGACTGCCGCCAACTCCATCTACGGCATAACCGACGGAGTCGTCGTCGACATAGGCGGCGGTACCACCGGTCTTGCAATCTTCAAGGACGGCAAGGTTGTTGAAGTTGACGACGAACCTACGGGTGGTACGCATCTTTCTCTTGTTCTTGCCGGCAGCTATGGCATTCCTTTTGAGGATGCCGAGAAGATTAAAACGGATTACACTCGTCACAGAGAGATTCTTCCCATTGTGAAACCGGTAATCGAAAAGATGGCAACTATCGTCAAGAAATATACATCCAAATAT
This sequence comes from uncultured Clostridia bacterium, assembly GCA_937893735.1. Lineage (GTDB taxonomy): Bacteria > Bacillota > Clostridia > Oscillospirales > Ruminococcaceae > CAG-115. Next base: position 6,741 of record CALBGD010000353.1, read on the forward strand.
AACATCGATACCATCTATCTTTGCGGAGGTACCTGCTGCCTTACCGGTATGGAGAAAATATTCGAGGATACAGTTGGTATAAAGACCATTAAACCCGCAGACCCGTTCCTGGTTACGCCTACTGGTATAGCCATGAACTGCCTGGTCGATTGACCGGAGCACCCATATCTTTTCCAATAGATATTATTGAAAAAGAAGGTGATAATTATGGATATGGATTTGTTAATAGAGCTTGCTGTCCGTGCCGTTAAGGCATACCTTGAGAAAGAGGGTATTACTTCTGCTGTTCCTGCGGAACGCAAGGTAAATTCCGCCCTTATTCTCACGGAGCATCACTACGAAGAATGCGCAGT
>CALBGD010000354.1 GCA_937893735.1 uncultured Clostridia bacterium
AGAGTGGTGGTCTTTCCGGTACCGGGGCCTCCGGTCAGGATAAAGACGTGGTTGTTCATACAGCCGCGGATAGCCTCTTTCTGGAGATCCTCGTACTCTATGCCGTTTTCCCACTCAATGCCCGCTATTTCGTCCGCAAAATCGGCGTCGCCGCAGTCGTCGCGCTTGACCATCTCAGCCAGCTTTTCGGCTATGAATTCCTCGGCGCGGAAATACTCCGTCAGGAACACATATTTCCGGTCGTATTTATCGCAGAGCACGATCTCGTTCCGTTCCTGCGCCATGGTCAGCCCGTTCCAGTACTGCTTCTCACTGACGTTGAGCACGCTGCACACCCGGTCGGAAAGCTCGTTCTCCGGAATGCAGGTGTGGCCGTTGCTGGCATTCAGCCGCAGGCACCAGACTATCCCGGCGAGTATGCGCTCCTCGCTGTCCATCGGGAAGCCCATATCCAGGGCAAGCCGGTCGGCTTCCTTGAAAGGAAGCTCGATACCCGTTCCGCACAGGCAGTAAGGGTTATCCTCCACCGCCTGAACCGTGTGCATTTCGTATTTCTTCCACGCGGAGGCGACCACTGCCGGGGACAGCCCGTACTTTGCGAAATACGTCACCGCCTTGCGGAGACCGGTTATTCTGCGGAATTCCTCACCTATCTTGAGGGCGCTTTCCGTGGATATCCCCTTGATCCCCGAAAGCTGCGCGGGGTCGTTTTCGATTATCTCGAGGGTTTTGTCGCCGAACGCGGTCACAATGCGCTTTGCCATCGCCGGGCCAACTCCGGTTATCACGCCGGAGCCAAGGAACTTCCGCACGGCGCTCTGGTTGTTCGGCAGGCTGCGCTCGCAGACCTCCGCCTTGAACTGCCTGCCGTATTTCTGCGTGTTGATGTACTCCCCCAGCAGAGTGAGATTTTCGCCCTCGCGGACGTCACCGAGGTTCCCGACTGCCGTAACAAGCTCGCCGCCGCAGTCAAGGTCGACCACGATATAGCCGTTGTCCTCGTTGAAGAATATAACGTCCTCGACAGTTCCCGATATGGTAACTCCCGTTTCTTTGTCCATTTAAGTCAACACCCCGCTCAGTCTTGATTCAGAAAATGCACATTACTGTATCTTTCAGCCAGCCGCCTTGATTCCTTATCCCAGTCGTTTCCGGCGGATAGGATCACCACCCTCGCAACATGAGGGTCCCGCCGCACGGATTCCACAAAACCGCTGATGTCCTCGCCGCTGCGGACGTAGACGTCATGCCGGTGCGCTCCCTTTGAGAGTATCGCCCACGCTATGAGCTTTATCAGCACCGCCAGCCCGAATATGGACAGGAACATCAGCGTAAAGATATAGATAAACTGCATATATACCGCCTCCTGCGGCATTATATGCGCGGTCTCCGGGATACGTTATCTGTGGAGGATAATGCAGTTCCAGCCCTCTTCGTTCCGTACCTCGGAGATAACGAAGCCGTTCTGCTGAAGGGCTGCGTTCACCTCGTCAAGGCGCTCGTCGATTATTCCGGAGACCACAAGGGTCCCCTCCGGCTTCATGAAGGAAGAGAACAGCGGGCTCATGCCGATGATAACGTCCGCAACGATATTCGCGCAGATAACGTCATAGCCGGTGCCGAGCTTCCCGCGGAGCTCCTCGTCCTCGATGATATTTCCGCAGTAAGCGGTGTAATGCTCGTGTGTGAAATGGTTCTTCTCAACGTTCTCGGAGGCGGTCTTTACCGCGTTCTCAAAGATATCGCACATCATTACCTTCTCAGCGCCGAAAAGCAGGGAGGCAATGGACAGGATACCGCTTCCGCAGCCGAGGTCGAGCACATGGTCGCCTGGCTTTACGATGCCCTCGAGAGCCTCCATCACCAGCTTTGTGGTGTGGTGCTGACCGGTTCCGAATGTGGAAGCCGGGTCGATTTCAAGAATACGGTCGCCGGCAGCGGGGGTCACGTCCTCCCATGATGGCTTGATGACGAGGGACTTTCCTACGCGGAAAGGCTTGTAGTACTTCTTCCAGTTGTTTGCCCAGTCCTCTTCCTTTACGTTTGCAAGCTCCATGCGGAGATTGCCGTAGTAGCCGTCGGCGTTGTTCGCTTTCCAGCCCTCTATGAGTGACTTTATAGCCGCGAGGGTCTCCGCGCCCTGGGCGTTGTCGTGGACGTACAGCGTGATATGGGGCTCCGCCTTGCTGAGACCCATCAGCTCATCGTCAACGTAATCCCAGTTTGCGTTTTTGTCCGCGAGGAAGCTCTCAAAATCCGCGCTGTCCGTGATGATGAAGCCGGTTATGCCGTAATCGGTCAGAGCTCCTGTAATGCCGTCTATCGCCTGTGAAGATGTGTAGATATCCGCCTGTATAAAGTTATCCATGTCTTTTCTCCTGTAAATCATGAAATTGCACACAATAGTACATTTTACATTATACATCATTCCAGCAGATAAATCAAGAGGTATTTGCCGTAAAAGCTGACCGTAAGTATTGACTTTTTTCGCGGATAGTACTATAATAGAATAGTTAAACTATAATTAAATCCGGCTGTCCGGAAAACAAAGAAAATCGCACCCAAAACAGGTGCGGAATACATAAATACCCAAGGGGGATAAGATATGAAAATTGCTGTTGCGGGAACAGGATATGTAGGACTTTCCATGGCGGTGCTTCTGTCGCAGAACAACGACGTCACCGCAGTTGATATAATTCCTGAAAAGGTGGATATGCTTAACCAGCGCCGCTCGCCCATCGCGGACAAGTACATCGAGCAGTACCTCGCCGAGAAGCCGCTCACGCTCACAGCCACCACCGACGGAAAGGCTGCATACACAGACGCGGAGATAGTCGTTATCGCCACGCCCACTAACTACGATTCCGAGAAGAATTACTTCGATACCTCTTCCGTTGAAGCGGTCATCGACCTTGTGCTTTCCGTAAACAGCGGCTGCACGATAGTCGTAAAATCCACGGTGCCTGTCGGTTACACCAAGGGGCTCCACGAGAAATATCCCGAGGCCGCTCACCGCATAATATTCTCGCCGGAATTCCTGCGCGAGGGACAGGCGCTTTACGACAACCTCTACCCCTCCAGAATAATCGTGGGCGCTCCGGAGGAGTGGGCTGACTCCACTGCCCGCGCGGACGTTTTCGCGAAGCTGCTCCAGCAGGGCGCGATAAAGCAGGATATCCCCACGCTCCATCTGAATCCCACTGAGGCAGAGGCGGTAAAGCTGTTCAGCAACACCTACCTTGCGCTCCGCGTGGCTTATTTCAACGAGCTGGACACCTACGCTGAGATGAAGGGGCTCAACACCCGCCAGATAATCGACGGCGTAGGTCTTGACCCACGTATCGGCTCCCACTACAACAACCCGAGCTTCGGCTACGGCGGCTACTGCCTGCCCAAGGATACAAAGCAGCTCCTCGCAAACTATGCGGACGTGCCCAATGACATAATCGGCGCGATAGTTGCTGCAAACAAGACCCGCAAGGACTACATCGCAGATCATATCGCCGCAGCTTCCCCGAAAACTGTCGGAGTTTACCGCCTGACCATGAAATCCAATTCCGACAACTTTCGTCAGAGCTCCATTCAGGGCATAATGAAGCGGCTCTCCAGGAAGGGCATAAACGTTATAATCTTCGAGCCGACTCTGAAAGACGGTCAGAGCTTCTTCGACTATGAAGTATGCAACGACTTTGAAAAGTTCAGCAGCCGCGCGGACGTTATCCTCGCAAACCGCATGAGCAGCGAGCTTGAACCGGTAAAGGACAAGGTGTACACGAGAGATCTTTACAGCAGAGACTAAATTCTGAAAAGGGGGATTCCCGGTGGATTCTATCATAACTGCCACTTATAGGCTGGTGATACGCGGCGGAAGTCCGAGACAGCTTTTGCTTGACGAGGATTTCATGAAGCTGCTTGACGTTACCGACAACTCCGACCCGGAGGGCAACTATGTCCGCTGGCACGAGTGCGTTCATCCGGACGATATCCCGCTGCTGAGAGAAGCTATTGACAGCACTATCCATGGCATAAAGGCAGAGGTAAAATACCGCTGGAACCATAAAACCAAGGGACTTTATACCGTGTACAGTTCCGGAATGCTTGCTTCCAAGGAAATAGGACGCGTTGTGATCTACGGTTATTTTAAGGGTATCCCTGCGGACAGGACCCAGTTGTTCCGCTACGACCCCGACCTCCAGCTGCTCACACGTCTGTTCACAGAAAAACTGCTGGACAGCTTCGCGCTGTGCGCCCTGACAGACGTCTCCCAAAACACAATGCTTATCCTTAACGATGCATTCAGCACCAGTGCCGCCGCAGGCACCGAGTGCGATTACAACGAATGGGTGAATTCCATTCTTGAGAAGATACACCCGGACGACCGCACAAGATTCAACCAGCTTATTGACGCGGATTCTCTCAAGAACAGCTTCAGCTCCACAGATGAGGTGCACGGAGAATTCCGCATACGCTACAAGGGAAGCTTCTGCTGGGTAAACCTCCGCTTCGTAAAGATGAAGCAGCGGCTCGCGTCGAAATATCCGCAGTTTATTGTAATACGCCGCATTACGGCAGATCATCGTGCGGTATTCATGGAGGAGCTGCGCAATCAGCTCATAAACCGACTGGCGCTGCCATATCAGATAGTTGACCTGATAAACCTCAAAGACGGCAGCTACTATTCCTCTGACGACAAACAGAGCAGTTACGCAGAGCATTTCAACGAAATAGGAATATTCCCAGAGGCAATGCACCGCTTCGCAGACAACTGTGAATGCAGTTCAAACGACCGCAATGCCATACTCTTTAATTTCGACCTGGAAAACATGAAAAAGCGCTTTGCGGCAGGCGAAAAGATGATAGAAATAGAGATATGCCAGCATCATGGCGACGAGCCTGAGTGGATCCGCATTCAGTCGTTTATGTCCGATACGGACGAAAACGGCGAGCCAAGCATGGCTATCCTCACGATACAGCCAATAACCGCCGAAAAGCTACGGGAGCTCCGCTATCAGCAGAGACTTGAAAGGGCGCTCCGCTCAGAGAGCCAGTATCGTCAGGCTATTCTTTCAAACGCGATCGCAGTGTACACTTATAATATAACGCGCGACACGATATACGATGAGGTTATCGAGCAGGAAGGCGTAAAACCTATCCTCCCGCTGCTGGGTCTGGAGCTTCCGTGTTCCTATAATGAATACATAAGCCGCAAAGCGGATCTGTTTACGGACAAATCTACTGCGGAGGTGTTCCGCAGAACATTCTGCACGAAAACACTCTGCGATATGTACGACAGTCACCGCCGCAGCTTCGACACGGAATACGAATTAGCTGTAAACGGCAGAACAGGTTTCTTCCGGGAAGCTGTCATACTTACACAGGATATAGAGACCGGCGACATCTGGGGGCTTACCTATGTCCGGAATATCACGGACGAGCACAACCGCTCCGTTCAGGTTGAGCAGGCGCTCCGCGACGCATTCACGCAGGCTCAGCACGCGAATTCCGCAAAGACGCTGTTCATGAGCCAGATGAGCCATGATATCCGCACGCCTCTGAATTCTATACTCGGAATGTCCGCTATTGCTCAGGAGCACATCAGCGACCCGGCACGCGTCAACGACTGCCTTGACAAAATTCAGACCTCCGGGCGGCACCTGTTGGAAATAATCAACAACGTGCTTGATCTTTCAGCGATAGAAAGCGGAAAGACCACTCTCGCCATGGAGCCGTTCGACCTTAAGATATTCCTTGACGAGACCGTCAGCACCATTAAGCCTATCGCTGACGCAAAACATCACAAACTCATCGTCAGCATTGATTCCGGAATGAACCTCAACGTTGTCGGAGATAAGGGAAAGCTCCGTCAGCTTCTGTCGAATATTCTCAGCAACGCAGTAAAATACACCCCCGATGGCGGCGAGATAAGATTCAGCTCCATTGAGCTTTCACCCGACCACAGCGGGATACACCGCTATCTGTTCACCGTTCAGGACAACGGGATCGGCATGAAGCCTGAATTCAAGGAACACATATTTGATCCGTTCGTCCGTGCGGACGACTTCCGGATAAGCGGTATACAGGGCACGGGACTCGGAATGCCTATTGCCCTGAACATCGCGCGCATGATGAACGGTGATATCGGCATCAGCAGCGCCATCGGAAAGGGCTCCCGGTTTGAAATAACCGTCTGCCTGAAGGAAGGCGCAAAGGTCGACGCAAAGCCTGCGGACGCTCCCTCAAAGGCAAAGAAAGTTCGTATGTCGGATTTCGATTTCGGCGGAAAGCGGGTCCTCCTCGCAGAGGATCTTGAATTCAATGCCGAGATAGCGTCTGAGTTTTTCGCGGAAGCCAACATTATCACAGATATCGCGCAAAACGGCGCGGAAGCTGTTGAGATGTTCAGCAATTCTGCCGTTGGATATTACAGCATGATTTTCATGGATATTCAGATGCCCGTGCTCGACGGTTATGGCGCCTCAGACAAGATACGCTCACTTCCCCGCGAGGACGCGGCCTCCATTCCGATAATTGCAATGACTGCAAACGCTTTCATAGAAGATATAAAGAACTCAAAAGAACACGGCATGAACGGACACGTTTCAAAGCCGCTGGAGATACCGGCGCTCACACGCGAACTGTGCAAGTGGCTAAAAAATCAGAAAGCGTCAAATAGGTCCGAAGAATAAAGGAAATTTTAGATGAAAAGAATAGTCACAATACAGGATTTCTCCTGCGTAGGAAGCTGCTCTCTGACCGCCGCTATTCCGGTGCTTTCAGCGGCAGGGGTCGAATGCTGCGGTATTCCCACAGCGCTGCTGTCGAACCACACGGGATTTCCCACGTTTTACAGCATAGACCTAACCGACGAGCTGGAGCCAATCGGAAAGCAGCTCAAGCGTGAGCACATTGGGTTCGATGGAATTTACACGGGCTACATTGCCTCGGTCGGACAGATACAGCATATTGAACAGTTCATCAGGGAATTCCGACAGCCCGGCACGCCGCTGTTCATTGACCCGGTAATGGGCGACAACGGCAGAATGTACGCCGCGCTCACCGACGATTACCCGGAACACATGAAAAAATTCATATGCGGTGCGGATATCATCACGCCAAACATTACCGAGGCTTGTCTGCTTACCGGCAGGAGCTTCAATCCCTGCCCTACCCTGCACGAGGTAAAGGAAATGCTGACCGAGCTCTGCGGCATGGGCGTAAAATTCGCCGTTATCACCGGATTCTCAGAAAAGGGACAGCTTGGTGCAGTCGGCTGCTGTGATGGAAAGTTCACGGAGTACCTCACCCCGAAAAAGGACGTTTCCTGCTCGGGCACCGGAGATGTGTTTGCCTCTGCACTGCTGGGAGCATATCTGCGCGGCGCTGACTATGCAAAATCCCTCGAGATCGCGACAAAGTTCACATATGCCGCCGTGGAATGCACCGCAGAAGCCCCCGACAGAAGATTCTACGGCATTCACTTCCAGAGTGTGCTCGGTGAATATATCCGGCTGCTGGACGGAATCGAAAAGAGGCAGTGAAATGAAGCTCAAACGCCTGCACAATGCAATCATATGCCTTATAATATCCGCGTTTTTCTTTGCGCTGATGAATATGTTCGTGCGGCTTTCCGGAGATGTTCCCACGATAGAAAAGACGTTCTTCCGGAACCTTGTCGCGGTATTCATCGCTGCGGGAGTAATGATAAAGAACCGCTGCTCCATTATCCCTCCAAAGGGCGCACGGCTTGATATACTGCTGCGCGCGGCGTTCGGTTACAGCGGAGTTATCCTTAACTTCTACGCAATAGACCGTCTGCCGCTCTCGGACGCCTCCCTGCTGAATAAAATGTCGCCATTCTTCGTTATCCTGTTTTCTACGTTTCTGCTGAAAGAGCGCGCAAACAAGATCCAGTGGGCAATAATCATTACTGCATTCATCGGTGCTCTGTTCGTAATAAAACCTACATTCCAGAATGCTGACCTGACCGCCTCCATTGCCGGGTTCTTCGGTGGAATGTGCGCCGGCGCCGCCTACACTTTTGTAAGACGCGCAACCAACCACGGCGCAAAGGGATATTACATAGTGTTCTTCTTCTCGGCGTTCTCATCACTTGTGGCTCTGCCGCTTATGATGTTTGATTTCAAGCCGCTTTCATGGTATCAGTTCCTTATGCTTATCGGCGCGGGAACGAGCGCGGCTATCGCACAATTCTGCATAACTACTGCGTATTCCTACGCACCTGCAAAGGAAGTCTCCATCTACGATTATTCGCAGATCATTTTCGCGGCGGGGCTTGGTTTCATTGTGTTCGGTCAGATTCCGGACGTTTTCAGCTTCATTGGCTACGCAATAATCATTGCGGCGGCTTTCGCAATGTCCAGGTATAACAATCGCCATCACGAAGAAAAGACAGAATAATAAAGGCGCGACAAAATCGCGCCTTTATCCTGTTTTCGTATCAAAATCCGAAAGCCTCGTAATCCTCTTTGGTAAAGCGGTGGTAGGTCATTCGCACTCCCTCGTCGGCAAAACAGTAATAGTACTCGTCCGGCTTTCCGTCCTCAAAATAAATCAGATAGTCGAACTCATCATTATTGGATTTTTCAACGCACACCTTGTCGGAGAACTTCCGGAAAAGCGACGTGATATCCTCAATAGTTGTAGTGTTCTTCAACATTAGCTCAACTAATTCCGGCAGGAAACTGCACTTATCCGCGTGTTCGCGGATATAATCCACGCCTTTTTTGGGGACGTCAATGCGTATCAGCTTACCACCGTACTGCTTTTCAAACCTGAGCCTCCCGAGGCGTTCCTCGGCGTTGTCGGCAAATTCCTCGAGAATCGTCAGCATTTTCTCCATGCTGACATTTACGCCCAGCAGGCGATTCAGAGAATCCAGCGGATAATTCATACTCATTGTGCCGCTTCCAAGCCCGATTTTGAGCTGCGCCTCGTATAGCACATCACATATATTCTTTTCAAGTTTTGAGAAGTCCATTTGATTCCTTTCCCAGTGTTCCAGTAGGCTTTATTTATATTTTACCACATATGACCGAAAAAATCAATAGAAAAAGCACGGAACCCTTGAAGTCCCGTGCTTTTATTTGTTATCAGAGTAATCCGACGATGGATTTCAGAATTGCAGCAGAATCAAGCGCATTCACAAAGCCATCTCCGTTAAAGTCGCAGGTATCGTCAATTCCATAACGTCCTATGCACATCTTTAGTATCGCAGAAGCGTCCTTGGCGTCGACGCGCGTGCTGTTGTCAGCGTCGCCTGGCAGTCTGGTCTTGGTGTCCAGCATAACAACATAATCGCCGCTGCGAGTAGGAGTAGCCTGTGCGATTCCAGTGCTTGCCGATACCTTCGAGGTCGAAACAAAATCAAGAAGATATGTTTCCTCGTTGTAAACGAACATATTTACAAAACGGTTCTTTTCCTTGCAGCCTGTCTTGATATAAAGTACTGCGCCGACCTTGTTATCACCATAGGTGTGGACTCTGACGACCTCGCTCTCGCCAGCTGTATCTATCAGCACTGACGGAATATACACATCTGTGCTCTTAAGTCCAACGCTTACACTTCCGACAGTCTTGCTCAGGGAACCTGCATCAACCACCCAGCTAAGCATATCATTTACAACAAATTCAAGAGTTGCTTTCTTGGAGGTTGCCGCATTGATTATATCAGCAGGTACGGAAGTATTGCCATTAAGATAAATCACAAGTCTGGACTCAGCCTTTGCAGCCTTGACCTTAAGGAGAAGCTGATCCCAACCCTTTACTGCACTTCCTTTCATTGTTGGAGGAGAAACAGTTGTGTCATCAGACGGCTTAGTGTTGTCGTCCTTAGACGTATCATCTGTCTTGGTGCTATCGTCCTTCTTGCCGTCGTCAGTTTTGTTATCGTCCTTGGTGTCGCTGCTTGATCCATCGTCCCTCTTACGAACAACTATGTTGAAGCCGGCTGTTGCACCATGGAAGTTTACAATGACTGTCTGCTGACCGAGCACCCAACTGTCGAATTCTTCGATCATATCCTCATCCATAAGGATACTCTCGGTCTTTCCGTCCTGATATGTGACCTTTATCTTACCACCAGTGACATTGACAAGCTCACCAAGGTAATAAGAATATTTTAAGGGACGTTTCTCGATCTCAATAGATTTAACGCCATAATCCACGCCGACTGTATACTTATACTGTGCTACCGGGCTGTCGTCCACATTCGGATCAGTAGACTTAGCATATGTATAAATTACATAATCGGTAGTCAAATACTTGTCTTTCTTCAGCGTAATAGTAGTATTGGCTGTATATTTTGTATACTTAGATGTCGGCAGTGTGCTGTCGAGGGTATAATAGATATCAGCCCCCTTGGTATCGCATGACAGGGTCAGCTTTACCGTATCCTCATATGTTCCGGCGTTTTTGCTCGGATAGGGTGCAAGCGCCTTATCCTTAGGAATGTTGATTGTATAGATGTAAGACACCACGTCGGAATCGTACATTCTGCCTGTGGTATCCTTTGAGTAGCAGTAGATCCTGAAAGTCTTGCTTGTATTTGGATCAGTTGTAAGCGTGATCACGCCTGTGTACTTTGTGTAGTTCTCCTTCTTTGCGGAGGGATCCATTGAATAATACACGTCTGCGCCGACCGATGTTGTATTCAGGGAAATATTCAGCTTATACTGATAGGTTCCTGAAGCTATATTTGCGGTAGGCTTCTCGGCAGTAGGCTTGGGTATTTTTACTGTGTAAACAAAAGTGCTTACAGAGCTCTCCTTCATGCCGGGAGCCGTCGCGATCGCCTTTATGTAATAATCAACTGTCTCACCAGGAATACCAGAAAGTGTTATCGGAGCA
>CALBGD010000355.1 GCA_937893735.1 uncultured Clostridia bacterium
ACCCCCGACCTGCTGATTACAAATCAGCTGCTCTACCAGCTGAGCTACACCAGCGAGAAAAGCACATCAGTCATTTGAATTATCTCTTGTTCCTGACGACTTGTATATTATAGCACATTATTTCAGCTTTGTCAAGTGCTTTTTGAAAAAAATCTGAGTTTTTTCGAACTTTTTTATCTGTCCGTGAATTCAATGCGCAGTTCCATGTCCCGCGCCTGCTGATAGACTGCCCTCAGGCGGCACAGCACGGCGTTTTCCTCGTATATCAGGGCGTCTATTTCCTCATTGCTGTCGGCGAAATCGAAGCAGGTGCGTATCTGCGAAAGCCTGTCCACCAGCGCGGAGTACTCCCGCATGAGCTCTCGCCCGCGCAGGTCGTCCGCAGAGGGACGGCGGTTCAGTAGATTTTTCAGCATAGCGGCTCCTTTCACATTTTAAGCTGTATGCTGAAATATATTCTGGCCGCCGCCGGATTATGCCGCCTCGTCCGCCTGATTTTCCGGGCGTATCTCGCTTACGGTATAGCCTGCGTCCTCAAGAAGCGTGATTATCGAGGGCTCGGCGTAGAAATGCATTGTTCCCACAAATACGAACCCAAGCTCCCCGGATTTCAGGCTGTCGGTGATGAAATCCGCCATGAGCTTCTGGCGGGAAGTGTACATCATGTCGTAGTACTCCTCCCAGTCCGAGAGGTTGTCCACGGTGTCCGGGTCGTAGACTGAAAGTTCCCTGAAAAATTCATCGTCAAAGCTGCTCCATGCGGCGTACAGCTCCCTGGTGTCCTCTGCCTGAGCCGCGATGTTGTCGTCGCCAACGCACTCCGCCAGAGTTGAAAGCTGAATGCTCATCGGAATGTTTCCCATCATCTTGTACTGAGCCTCGCCGCCCTCTATCTCGCGTATTTCTTTTCTGCCGCTGTGCGCGAGCTCCAGAAACAGGCTCTCCGTGCCGTAGGAAGTGTCCAGCCCGGATTCGTCAGTCACCAGACCGCTGGCGGCGGACGCCCAGAAAAACGGGCAGAAATACTCCATGCCCTGCTGGTATATTCCCTTTTCGGTGAAGTATGCAAGCGTTTCCGCGTAGGAATCCCCGAGGAGCTGTTCTGCTGTGGCGTCCTCCAGCCGGAGGTAAGCGGCGCATTTCCTCTGGAGGGAAGCGTTCTGCGAAAACGCCTGAGTGTCCATCTCGGGAGCCGCCCATGTGCTGTTGCTGAACGCTTCAAGCACATAGTCAGGGTACTTCGTGTCTGCATTTCCCGCGTGCATACTGCCCAGCATGAATATCTGCGCGCCGGTGGAGCTGTCCTCCACCACCCAGAAAGGCGGAGTCACGCAGTCCTCCTGAGCCGACGGAGTGAGGTCAACGGCGAGCGGCTCATTGGGCTCAGCGTGGGAGCAGCCCGCCAGAAGCCCTGCCGCAAGAACAGCCGCCATAGAGCGGAAAAAAGCGCTTATCCGTTTCATCACTCTGCCTCTGAGAGCCTGCCGAAGCAGTCGGCGCAGGCTTCCTCCTCGGAGCCGTAGTCGCTGAGCTCCATGCGGCTGCCGTTCTCGCTGTAATATACCAGCCATCTGCCGCCCTCGTTGGTGAGGCAGATACGCTGCTCCTCGTCCTCGCCGGAGCCGCAGATATTATAATAGTAGTGCGGTATGTCCAGCTCAAAAAGCCGGGTCTGTAATTCCTGTACTGTCATATTTCCTCCGTTTTTGTCGTCTTGCAGTGAATTGTAGTGGATATTATACTATGAGTATTTGATTTAGCAGAGACGTCCGCTGATTTCAAACGCGGGACCCTTCTGCCAGAGGAATGTTGAAAGGAGTATCTCAAATCCCTCGCCGGGGCCGCACATATAGTCGGCAGGGTGTCCTTTCGGGAGTCCGAATCCCGCCAGAAGATTTGTGATAACTCCGCCGTGGGTGATTACTGCGGCGCGGCTGAGTTCCTTTTTCATCATGTCGCGGAAGATTATATCCAGACCGCTTATGCAGCGCAGGGAGAAATCCCCGAACTTTTCGCCGCCGGGAGGACAAGCCTCAGGGCCGCCCTTGAGCCATTCCGTGTATTCCGGGAGCTGCTCCAGCTCTTTCTGGTGTTTTCCCTCGAATTTGCCGAAATCCATCTCGGCTATCTCGTCCACCTTGGCGAGCTTTATGTGCGGGTAGATTATCTCGGCTGTCTCGACGCAGCGGGTCAGCGGGGAAGTGTAGACCTGCTCAACATCAGGGTAGATCCCTTTCTTGACGAGCTGGCGTATGTGCTCCGCTCCCTCGGGGCAGAGCGCGAGGTCTGTCTGACCGATGTACTTTCCGTCGAGATTACCCTGTGTAATTCCGTGCCGGATCAAATACAGATAGTAGTTTTTCATTGCGTTTTTTTACCTCTCAGTTATTAAAAAATTCATCTGATGTTCGGAGCATTCGTCACTACATTTAGCGGGTAAGTCTGCGGCTTTGACTAAATCCGGACGCCATGCTGAATTATTATGTATAATATCCTATCTGGCTGTCGATTTTTTGTGAAATATGACACTTTACAAATCGGAATATTCAGTTTATAATATACGATATGGTATTATAGAAAATCGAAAACCATGGGGAAATAAAACTAAGGAGAAAATGTATGAATAAAGACTTCCCTCGTATCATGACGCTGCTGCGTAAAGAACGGGGTCTTAGCCAGAAGCAGGCGGCCGCCGACCTTGAGGTGACCCAGGCGCTTCTGTCGCATTATGAAAATGGCAAGCGCGAATGCGGACTTGATTTCCTTGTGCGCGCCGCTGATTATTATAATGTTTCCGTGGATTATCTGCTCGGGCGCTCGCCCATGAGCACGGGCGCTTCCGTGACCGAACAGCAGCTCCCGGAGAGCTCAGAGACCGAAAAGTACGACGGAGTTCCGTCAGGGCTTTCGGTGTTCTTTCAGAAAAAGCTGCTCAACAATTCGGTGGATATCCTGTTCGCACTGCTTATCAAGGCGAAGAACTCCGGGCTCTCAAAGTCCGTGTATACTTATCTGTCGCTGGCGGTTTACCGCTGCTTCCGCATGATTTACAGCTCCGGCAGGAACAATGACGAGCATGGATTCAGCATTCCCGAGGAAAAAGTCGGTTCGCTGACAACTGCGGCTCTCGCTATCGAGGACGCCCGCGGAAGATCCGCCGGAATATCCGGAGGTTCCGAGGACGAGAAGATAACCACCGCGCGCATCGAGCAGGAATTTGCAAGCAAGGCGCCGGCGCTCCTCTCCATTGTGAACAGCGCTGAAAAAAGCCTTAACAAGCTCCAGTGAAATCGAATATCGTAACGGACAGCTTCGGCTGTCCGTTTTTATTTTGCGGCAGGAGGCTGTTTGTCAGGGGCTGAGCCCTTTCCGGTCTTGCGGCGCAGGAACAGGCTCACCGCCTGAAGCGCGGTACGGAAGTTCACCGCGCATATCGTAATGAACACCACGCAGTTTATGATGTTCTGTACAGTCTCGTTTGTAAGGCACATTATGGACACTGACATTATTCCTATAAGGAGCAGGTTCAGCGCCATTTTCGGGTAGTTGACCTTCATGTAGAGGTACTTCCGGGTGTCTATCGCGCGGAAAATGTAAACCAGGACGTAGCTTACCAGCGTGGCAAGCGCCGCACCGAGAACCCCCATCGGGGAATTAAGCAGGATAAGGTTGAGAACAACGTTGCTGCCCGCGCCGATAACGCTGGATATGAACGAGTGCGTTGTCTTGTTGCAGGCTTCGTAGATGGAGCTCAGGAAGTTGTTGAAGCTCTGGAACACCACCGCCGCCACAAGGAACGGAACATAGATATACGCTCCCTCGAAGCCCTTTCCGCCGAAGAACGGCATGATTATCGGACGGAGCACCAGAAGGATACCGGCGGCGGCAATGTACATTACCGTCTGCATCATGCTGAACACATTCGAGTAGAACTCGCTTATCTTGCGGGAATTACGCTCGGATATCGCGGACATGTGCCACGCCTGCGAGAAAATGCCTACAACGATAGCCGCGAGATTCGGGAACTTGAACGCAAAGGAATACACGCCGTTTGCGGCGCTTCCGTGGATAGCCGTTACCATGAACGTATCCGAAACGTTGATTATCCACCACATGACCGTGGTAGGCATCAGCGGGATACTGTAATGTATCATGGACTTTGCAAGCATCGGGTCGTTCCCGAACGGGCGGTACTGCTTATACAGCCTTGCGCGCCACGTCAGGAATATTATCGAGATAAGGTCGCCGAGGGAAACCGACAGCACATATCCCACAACGCCCATCTTGAATACTCCCAGCAGGAGCAGATTCAGCAATATCACGGATATCGTGGTCAGTATGCCGTCTATCGCGAACAGCTTTACATGACCGCGCGCACGGACATAGATGGCGCATATTCCCTTTATGCTTCCGGTCGCGACGTACATATATATCAGCCACTGGTAGCCACTCAGCATGGGTATCAGCCCGACCAGCGGCACAGCCGCCGCAAACAGCACCAGACCGATTATTGCCACATTCAGACCTATCGACAGGACGTGTTTGCCATTGTTCGCCTTGTCGAGGGCATAGCGAAGCACACCCTCGTTTATCGAGAGCGTTACCACAGATATCAGCAGCGAAGAGGCGTTGATGATATTGTTTACATCGCCGAATCCGTCGGTGCCCAGCATACTCGTGTAGAATTTCAGCATTACATACACAAGTATCTTGGAACCGAACTGACCTATCGCCAGAATTATGGTATTGCTTGCCAGAGTCTGGTATTTATTCATGTGTCGGATTTCTTTCGTTTAATTGTTATTTATCCCGGAGCTCCCGGAAAAAATCCGTAAGTATCGCGCCGCACTGCTCCATGAGTATACGGCTGCGCACGAACGGGATATGCGTAAATCGCTCCTCAAACAGATTCACAACTGAAGCGCAGGCGCCGTTCTTGTCGTCAAATGCGCCATAGACCAGCCTTTTCAGCCGGGAATTCATTATAGCACCGGCGCACATAGGGCATGGCTCCAGCGTGACGTACAGGGTGCAGTCGGTGAGCCGCCAGCTCCCGAGAGCCTTTGCTGCCTGCTCTATCGCCAGAATTTCGGCGTGGGCGGTGGGCGACTGGAGCTTTTCCCGGAGGTTGTAGCCCTCGCCGATGACGCTCCCGTCCGGGGCGACGACTATCGCGCCGACCGGGCATTCGCCAAGGTCAAACGCGCGGCGCGCCAGCTCCAGGGCCTTGGTCATGTATTCTTCGTCTAAGGTCATGCTATATCCGCCTGAGGGACTGTACGATAATGGTCAGAATGAGCCATACCACGTTGTATGCAACTATCCAGAAACTGTTCAGGAACGCATAATTCTTGAACAGCGCAAAAATGAACACCAGCAGCACGCCAAGCGCAATGCCGAATATCTCCATTATGCAGCCCATCTTGATACGCTCGTTGAGCGCCTTTGCTCCGCTTATCGCGGAAGCAAGGGAGGAGAAAGTACCGTCGCAGGAGACAGCCGCGCTGCCCTTTCCGGCGTACTTTGTGTGCTCGTCGAACAGGTCGTGGGTCTCGGCGGGGAGGATACGGACATTCTCCGGGTCGATGTCGAACAGCTCGGATACCACGCCCTCGCTGAGCGCGCCGTCCACCGTCTTTATCAGAAGGCTCACGCCGTTCCTTGCAAGGCGGCGCACCTGCTCCTTTACCTGCGGATTCGCTGAGAGTGAAACGAAGAACAGCATACAAACCTCGCCGGCAACGGAAAGGTAAACCACCTCGTCGCCGTTTTTGTTCAGCCCGGTTACTTTCTTAGTGTCGGGAACTGCGATACCGTGGGACTTCATGTGCTCGCGTGTTCCCATGAGCAGCCGTCTGCTGCCTATCCAGCCGGAAACGCCGAGACCGCTCTCGTATACGCAGTTGGAGACCTTTTTCAGCAGCGCCTGCTGATAGTTCAGCATATTGAACATAGGGTCTGCGAGAATGCTGTCGGAGGCTACCGCCAGGCTCGCGCCGTAGATTATGGCCTCGTCCAGCGTGATGGCAGGGGAGCCGTTGCTTCCGTTCTTGTTGTAGTACATATTGCGTACAGCCACAGAGCCGGTGGGGAACAGCGTTTTAGCCTCCACCAGAACGGAGTTGACATCGCTGAAATCCTCGACTGCGCTGCACCCGAGGATAGCCGCGCGGCGCTGACCAGTCTTTCTGGAGGCGCTGAGCATAGGCAGCATTACGATGAGCGCTCCGGTGAATGTAGCGCCCATGCAGAGAACTGCGGAGAACACCGTTGCGGCGAACGACCACTGATTCATGATGTTGGTGTTGCCGGATTCAACGAAGAAGCCCAGGGCTCCGCCGACAACTGAAAGCCCGAGGGTAACGGGCGTAAGAACGCGGGAAAGCCTGTCGGAAGCGTCCTCGCAGTAGGTGGAGATGATGAAGTCGCAGAGCATTTCTGTCTTGCGCATGGAGGCAACCACCGGGAAACCATCAACAGCGCCCCGGGCGAGCTGTTCTGCGTCCTCGCCGTCGGTGTATTCAACAAAGTACTTTTCGCTGTCGCCGGAGATGAACCGGAAATTGTTCTTTGCGGCGCTGACGGTGCAGAGCTTCGAAACAGTGTTGAAGCAGAGCGCTATCATAGATACCAGCAGATAGGAGAACGAGCGGTTCATGGCGAGGTAGTTAGTTTCCGCCAGATACATTATTATGGCAAGGAGCGCGCCGATATGCGCAATGGAGCACAGCGTGTCGCCGTCAGGCTTGCCCTTTATCAGGCGCGAGAAGCCGTTGGTGATGACGCTGGAGCAGGCTCCGAAGCTCAGAATGCCGATGGTCAGGTTGGTGTAAAGGAAGATATCCGGCTTGATGAGCTCGCTTAAAATCGGCACGGAATCTATCTTGAAGAAATAGAATATCGCAGCAACAGCCGCCGCGGCGGTCAGCAGCAGGAGGATAGTCAGTCGTCCTGCAAGGCCCTTTCCTGCCTTTCCAAGACGGTCAACGATAACGTTCTCGTCGTCAAGGTCGATTATCTCGTCCTCTTCGTCCTCGTCATCGTCCTCCGGCTCTTCCTCGTTTTCGTCTATCTCGTCGTCGATGTCCTGAAGCATGAAGTTGGACACGCGGCGCTTCTTGCGTGCCGCGAGAGCCTCAGCCTCGCGCACTGCCTGTACCGGGTCGGATTTCGGCAGTATGCTGGTGTCGATTATCTTTTTGTCGTAGTCAATATTGAGAGAGCGCGGCGGAACTGCCTTTTCGGTCTCAATATCAGACAGGGTGAGGGTGCGCTCCTCGGCGATGTTCTTCTCGCGCTGCTCCTTCAGCTTCTGGTTGAGGGAGGCAACGAGCGCTTCGCTTCCGCGGTTATCCTTTTCGGATTTTTTCTGCGCGCCCGGGGTGAAAAGGATCTCGTCAGCCTTGGACGGGTGTTTCTTGCGGCTGGTAACGGGAGAGTACTCCTTGACGTGCTCGTTCTCTCCGCTGGACATTTTTTTAAGGTCGTTTCCGGAAACAGCGAGGGTGTCGCCGAGCTCGTCCGGCTGTTCTGCGGAGTTTTTCAGCTCGTCAACAGCCTTTTCGCGGGATTCCATGGGATTCAGGGAATCCATGAGCTCTTCCGGCTCCTCGGCTGCCTTGTCGGCGGCGAGAAGAGCCCGGTTTATTTCCTCAATGCGCTTCATTTTCCGGAGCTGCTGGGTCTCCGTGGTAACAAGGTCGCTGCGGGTGTGGAAGATGATATCGTCATCGGCGGCGCCGGTGACTGTTGGCTTTACAAAGGGCTGTACGTGTTCGTCCTCGGATCGTACTTCCTTTGCAAAGCGCTTTGAAGCCTCCTGCGGGGAGGAAAGCTCTGATGTATAGCCGGAGTGTTCCGCTCGTTTCGCGGAAAACTGCACGTTCTGCTCTTCGCGTTCTTTTTCAGGGCGTTTCTGACTGCGCTTTTCTTCCTCGGCACGCAGCCTTGCTTCCTTTTCGCGGCGCTTGGCTTCTTCCTCTTCCTTTTTGCGGTTAAGGCGGGCGCGGCGCTGCTCGGTCCCCTCGGAGGCGCGGCGTATGCTTTCGGCGCGGCGGAGGTTCTCCTCTTCTTCAGAAATCTCCTCTTCGGGCTTTTCCTCCGGCATACGGGTGGAGCTGTGAACATAGCCCTTTAGCTCGTCGCCGATTATTTCGGTAACGCTCTCGGTGGATTTCGGCGTGTCGCCGCGCTTGTGATCTATTTCAGCCAGAATATCGTCAATGCTGTACTTGTCAGACATTTCTCTCTCTCCTAATATTTTATGCGGTGTCAGCGATGCTTTACTACTTCGTACATGAGTATTCCGGCTGAGACCGAGGCGTTGAGCGAATTTACCTTACCGAACATGGGCAGCGACAGTATCATGTCGCAGTTTTCGCGGACGAGCCTGCCCAGCCCGAAGCCCTCGCTGCCGATGACCAGCGCAACAGCGCCGGAAAGGTCAGCCTTGTCGTAGGGAGTACCGTCTGCCTCCATGCCGTAGACCCACACGCCCTTTTCCTTCAGGCGCTTGATAGTGTCCACAAGGTTTGCGACCCGCGCGACTTTCAGCCACGCCGCCGCGCCCGCGGAGGTCTTGAATACCGTGGCGTTGAGGGAGGCGCTGCGGCGCTTCGGGATTATCAGCCCGTCAGCACCCGCCGCTTCCGCGGTACGGATTATCGCACCGAGGTTGTGCGGGTCCTCTATTTCGTCGGCGATGATTATAAACGGAGGTTTTCCGCGTTCTTCCGCCGCCGCGAGGATATCCTCAACGGTGGAGTAGGAAGCCGAGGCGAGCTCTGCGGCGGTGCCGCCGTGCTTGGGGGTGCCGCATATCGCGGTCAGCTTCTCGTCGCTGACCTCCTTGATGACAACGCCGTTTTTCTTTGCAAGCGCGATCACCTTTCCGAGAGCCGCGCCTTTCTGGACGTAAACGGTGTCCAGCTCCTTGCCGGAGCTGAGGGTTTCGGTCACGGCATTCTTGCCGTAGATGATATTGTTTTCCTGATTATCCATTATGTTTCCTTTGTAATAAAGTAATATATGAGCCCTGAACATTAATATACATATTACATTATATCACATTTCTATCTGTATTGCAACCCGGTCAGCGGCTGTTTAGATGAAAATTTAATGACAAAAGGGAGCAAGACTGCTGATAATGAAAAGGGGGAGCCAAAGCTCCCCCATGAGTATAAACGGCGATATATCAGCCGACCACCTTGTAATCCTTGTCCTCGACTGCCTTTTTCAGCGTCTCGAACGGAGTTTCCGCCGACAGCTTGACTACTGCCGTGCCCTTTTCGTGGCTCACTTCTGCGCTTATTACGGTGGGGACAGCCTCCAGGGCCTTCTTTACAGTCGCCTCGCAGTGACCGCACATCATGCCTTCGATCTTCATTGTAACTTCCATTGATTTTCCCTCCTTGTGTTTGTGGTGTATATTTCTGTCATGCGCCGGGCTGTGCACCTTCACGAGATTCAGGCGCAGTGCGTTTGTCACTACGCAGAAGCTCGAAAGGCTCATTGCCGCCGCGCCGAACATCGGGTTAAGGCTCCAGCCGAACAGGTTCACGAAAACTCCCGCCGCCAGCGGAATGCCGATAGTGTTGTAAATGAACGCCCAGAACAGGTTCTCCTTGATGTTCGTGAGAGTGGCACGGCTGAGCCGCACCGCCGCCGGAACGTCCGTCAGTCTGCTGTTCATGAGGACCACGTCCGCTGCGTCTATCGCGATATCCGTGCCGGCGCCGATGGCGATTCCTATGTCAGCGCGGGTGAGGGCGGGCGCGTCGTTGATACCATCGCCGACCATGGCGACCTTTCCCTGAGATTTCAGGCTGCGGATAACCGCTTCCTTGCCGTCCGGGAGCACTCCGGCTATAACCTCGTCAACGCCTGCCTGAGCGCCTATCGCCCGGGCGGTGCGTTCGTTGTCGCCGGTGAGCATTACAACGCGTATTCCCATGTTGCGGAGCTGCTTTATCGCCTCGGGGCTTTCGGGCTTGATAACGTCAGCCACCGCGATTATTCCGAGCAGCTTTCCGTCACGGCTGAAGCACAGCGGGGTCTTTCCCGTGCCGGAAAGCCTGTCGGCTTCGTCAAGAAGCTGCTTCGGGATATCCGCGTTTTCTGAGATGAACTTCACGCTTCCGCCGAGAAGCTTTGCGCCGTCCGATACTGCGGAAAGCCCGTTGCCGGGCAGTGCGGAGAACTCCTCGGCGGAGCCGGGAGCGATGCTTTCCTCGGCGCATCGCTTCATTACCGCCGCCGCAAGCGGGTGCTCGCTGCGGGATTCCAGCGTGCAGGCGTAGGTCAGCAGCTCATTTTCGGAGATACCTCCTGCGGGTATGATGTCGGTGACTGCGGGTTCGCCCTTTGTTATAGTTCCGGTCTTGTCCAGAGCCACAATGCTGACCTTTCCGGTCTCCTCAAGCGAAACGGCGGTCTTGAACAGAATACCGTTCTTTGCGCCCATTCCGCTGCCCACCATTATCGCCACCGGAGTTGCAAGACCTAGCGCGCATGGGCAGCTTATAACCAGCACGGAGATCCCGCGTGCCAGCGCATATCCCACCGTCTGACCGCACAGCAGCCATACCGCGATAGTAACTAGCGCAATGCCGATGACCACCGGCACGAAAACTCCGGAGACCTTGTCCGCCAGCTTCGCGATAGGGGCTTTTGTCGCCGCCGCGTCGCTCACCATGCGGATTATCTTGGAAAGCGCGGTATCTCCTCCGACCTGAGTTGCGCGGCACTGCATATAGCCTGAAAGGTTTATCGTTGCCGCCGAAACCTTGTCCCCGGGAGCCTTGTCCACGGGAATGCTCTCGCCGGTCAGCGCGGATTCGTTGACGGCGCTGCCGCCCTCGGTGACTACTCCGTCGGCGGGAATGCTCTCGCCCGGGCGCACCGCGAATATATCCCCGACGTTTAGCTGCCCTATCGGGACAGTCTGCTCCTTTCCGTCCCGGACGACAACCGCCGTTGTCGGCGCAAGCTTCATCAGGGAGTTGAGCGCGTCCGTGGTCTTTCCCTTGGAGCGCGCCTCCAGCATTTTGCCCACGGTTATCAGCGTGAGTATCATCGCGGCGGATTCAAAGTAGAATTCGTCCATCCATGGCATTGCCGCCTCAGCGCCGCCGTGGAGCTGCGCGTCAGTCATTGCGAACAGCGCGTAGGTGCTGTACCCGAACGCCGCAGTGGCTCCCAGCGCTACCAGAGTGTCCATGTTCGGCGCGCCCTTGAACAGCGCCCTGAATCCGCTGATGAAGAACTTCTGGTTTATCACCATTACTGCCGCTGTCAGCAGGAGCTGTATAAGCCCCATCGCCACATGATTCCCCTCAAGGAACGGCGGCAGCGGGAATCCCCACATCATGTGCCCCATCGAGAAGTACATCAGTATTATCAGGAACGCCAGCGAGGCTATAAGCCGGTGCTTCATTGAGCGGAAAGCGTCCTGCTGGGCGCCTCCGGAGGGCTTTTCTGCGGGCTTCGCGCCCTTTTCGGAGGCACCGTAGCCCGCCGCCTCTACCGCCGAGATTATCTCCGCCGGGGAGGCGGTTCCCTCAACGCCCATTGAATTCGTGAGCAGGTTCACCGAGCAGGACGTAACTCCCGGGACCTTTGAAACTGCCTTTTCGACCCGGGCGCTGCAAGCGGCGCAGCTCATTCCGGTCACATCGTATTGCTTCATATCTTGCCTTTCTATTTCATGAGCTTCTGGAGAGTGTTCACAAGCTCGTCTATCACATCATCGTTTCCCTCGCGGATATTCTGCGCAACGCAGCTCTTTATGTGGCTCGCGAGGAGCTCCCGGTTGAACGAGTTCAGCGCGGCGTTCACGGCGGCCACCTGCACCAGAATATCAGTGCAGTAGGCGTTGTTTTCGAGCATTCCCTCTATCCCGCGAAGCTGACCCTGTATGCGCTTCAGACGGTTCATGAGCGCGCGGTATTCCTCCGGGGAGCGCTCCTTGGTTTTTTTGCAGTGCTGGCACTGGCAGCATTCTCTTTCTTCCATGGGATTCATCTCCTTCCGGGTATTATTATATACCCCCTAGGGGTATTTGTCAAGGGGTAATACGAAAAAAGTCGAACTTTATTTTCTCTTTTTGGTTGACGGTGGGAAATAAAAGTGC
Organism: uncultured Clostridia bacterium; assembly: GCA_937893735.1. GTDB lineage: Bacteria > Bacillota > Clostridia > Oscillospirales > Ruminococcaceae > CAG-115. Next base: position 12,131 of record CALBGD010000355.1, read on the forward strand.
TATACTGGATTTATGAGAATAATGTAACCTTTCCCATTAGTATTATGTTTTATACATAGAAGATGCGGATTCTGGCAAGGAGGAAAAAATGAGCAGAACTTTACGCACGGCGGCTGCTTTTATGGCGGCGGTGCTTGTGATCGCACTTGCGGCGGTGTTCCCGCTGGATATGACGTCGCGTGCTGAGGCCGCCGGCACGGCTCCCGCGGTGCTGATTGACAAGGGAACAAAGAAGATAACGAAAACGTATACCATCAGCAGCGACGTCGTGATACCCAAGGGCGCGGTGCTTTATGTAAAAAACGGCGGCAAGCTCTATATAAAGAGCGGCGCGGAGCTCACGCTCAACGGCACGCTCAAAATCGCGGCGGGCGGCTCGGTATTCGTTCAGGGAGCGCTGAACTGCGGCGAGGGCTCGCTGATATCCGCCACCGGAAAGATGAAGATACTCAAGGCCGGAACAGTTTCGCTGGGCGGAACGATGAAGGTCAACAAGGGCGGAAACATCTGCGGTCTTGGGACCCTCGAGGTGCTGAACAACTTCTCGGATATAAGCTGTAAGGGCACGGTAACGGCGAAGATAAAGGCTCCCGCGCCGATAAAGACCGACGGAGTGACCACAGTCGGCGGTGTCATCATCGTCAACCGCGAATTTGACCTGCCCAAAGACTACGGCGATGGTCTGGACGAAAGCACCTATAATGCGTACCTAAAAATGAAGAACGCTTCCGGATATAACATGAGCATAGTTTCCGGCTTCCGCTCATATGAGAAGCAGAAAGCGACCTTCGCCTACTGGGAGTCCATAGACGGATTTGAGCGCGCGGACAGATACTCGGCGCAGCCCGGGCACTCGGAGCACCAGACCGGACTTGCGATGGACATATCCTCGCTGAAGCAGAGCTACGGCGAGACCGAAGAGGGAAAATGGCTGGCGGCAAACTGCTGGAAATACGGCTTCCTGCTGAGATATCCGAAGAACAGCGAGTACATCACCGGCTATATTTATGAGCCTTGGCACGTCCGCTATCTCGGCGTCAGCACGGCGAAGCTGGTCCACGACAGCGGGCTTTCGCTGGAGGAATTCCTCGGGGTTTACAATTCCTGATATTTACACTTATTAGCGGCGCTTTGACAGGCGCCGCTATTTTTTTACAATCATTAAAATACACAATTCCGGCACTGCAAAACCGGAAAATATTCACAATCTTGCGCTAGATTGTATATTCTTCACAAAAACCACTTTACATAGTTATTTTTTTGTGGTACAATAGAATAAATCATGCGTGGGCATTGCCGTATTATTTTACCCGAAATTCATGCTGTTCTGCGGTGTGTCCCCCGATAATTCAGAAAGGAACGGTGGCGAAAATGTCCAAATCTATCCTCATCACAGGGGGAGCGTCCAGCGGTAAGTCGCGGTGGGCAGTCACGAATTATTCCCACTATGACTATGTTCTCTATCTGCGCACGGGCGAGGCAGTCGATCCCGATGTACTTCACCGTATCGAGTACGGAAATAACCTGAATGGAGTGGAATGGGATATAGCCGAGGGTATCACGGAGGATCCAGCTTCCAGGATAGGCGACCACAAATTTGTTATTTTTGACCGTCTGAGCGACTACACCGAGCAGATATTGAATCAGACCTGCCCTCATATCGCGGAGATGAACGACGATATGATGAAATCCATCGAGCGGCGTGTAATTACCGATATCGAGGATATGCGCGAGCGTATCCGTGAAAACAAGGGAAGCATGACGATAATCACGCTGGAGACCGGTTTCTCCATCGCCCCTGAAGACCCCAGAATGAGGGCGCTGCGCAGGATAATCGGAAGCATAAACCAGCGTATTGCGAATTCCTCCGACGAGGTATATTTTTCGGCAAGCGGCATACAGTTCAAGATAAAGTGAGTTTTACGGCGAATAATTATATGGAAGGAATAATATCATGACATTTGAAGAATTCATCATGCAGGCGAGGGAAATGAACGCTTCCGATATACACATGACTGTCGGAGCCCCAACGGTCGTCCGCATAAACGGCGAGCTGTGCAAGTACACCGAGCTTTCCGACCAGGTGGTAAACAAGACCATTCTTTCGATACTTTCCGCTGAACAGCAGAAAATGCTCGACGAGGGCAAGGACATAGATTTCAGCTTTGAGCTGAAGAACGGCGCGCGCCAGCGCGTCAACGTATTCCGCCAGAGCGGAAAGCTTGCCGCCTGCATTCGTCTGCTCAACGCTGAGATACCTACGCTTGAGGAACTTAGAATGCCGCCTGTTCTTCTTGAATTCGCGAAGAAGCGCAGAGGACTTGTGCTGGTAACAGGTCCTACCGGCGCCGGAAAATCCACCACCCTCGCGGCTCTGGTGGAGTACATCAACAAGACCCGCGCCTGCCACATAATCACCATCGAGGACCCTATCGAGTACCGCTACAAGCAGGAGAAAGCGACTATCCATCAGAGAGAGCTCGGCAGGGACGTGCCGTCCTTCCACGAAGCGCTCAGAAGCGCCCTGCGTGAGGACCCGGACGTTATCCTCATCGGCGAGATGAGAGACTACGAAACCATCTCCCTCGCGATGACCGCGGCGGAAACGGGACATCTGGTATTCGGCACGCTGCACACCTCCAGCGCTGCGCAGACTGTTGACAGAATCATCGACGCCTGCCCGATACACTCGCAGGATCAGGTGCGCTCACAGCTTGCCAGCATGATCCAGGGAATCATCGCACAGTCGCTTATTCCGCGCTCCGACGGCAAGGGAAGGGTTGCCGCAGTCGAGGTAATGATAGGCACCGACGCTATACGCAACCTTATCCGCTCCGCAAAGATAAACATGATGGAGACCACCATGGCAGCCGGAAGCCGCGATGGAATGTGCACCCTCAACGACAGCCTTGCAAAGCTTTACAGGGGCAACCAGATATCCTACGAGACCGCCCTTGAATATTCCTCCGACAGAAACGAAATGGAGAAAAAACTGCTGAGCGGCATATAATGTAATTACAAGAAATATATTACGTCCGCAGTGAAACACCTGCGGACGTATTGTGTGAAAGGGGACAATATATGAAATGTATTCCTGTAAAGGAACTTAATTCAAAAGCAGGGGAAGCTCAGGAGCTTGTTCTGGAAGCCGAAAATCTCTACGCCGACCAGATCTCAAGGGCTGCTCATCGCATTTACAGGGAGCGCCGCGAGAGACCCATAGTGCTGATATCCGGACCGTCAGGCTCAGGAAAAACCACCACTGCCGGGCGCTTACAGCGGCTTCTTGAGGACAACGGCTGCCGGGCTCATACCATTTCCATGGACAATTATTTCCTCCCGCTGACCGAGGAGGAAAAACAGCTTGCCGAGCAGGGACGGTTCGATTTTGAATCCCCGAAGCGGCTGGATACCGAGCTTTTCAAGGCTCATCTGGAGAAGCTCAGCCGCTGCGAGGAGATAGACGTGCCCGCCTTTGATTTCGCGAAGCAGGAGCGCTGCCCCGGAATGCCGCTTTCCTGCAAGCCGGGGGACATCGTCATAATGGAGGGTATCCATGCGCTGAACCCGGACGTTACTGGGCATTCCGACAGCTATACCAACCGCGTGTACGTTTCCGTCAGAACAAGACTGGAGCATGACGGAGAGCTGCTCCACCCGTCAAAGATACGGCTGATGCGGCGGCTTATCCGCGACAAGCTGTACCGCGGGCGCAGCATCACCGAGACAATGGATTTCTTCCGGTCGGTGGAACGCGGCGAGAATCTGTATATCATGCCGTATAAGCACCGCGCGAGTTTTGATATAGACACATTTATCGAGTATGAGCCGATGGTCTACCGCGATATATTGCTGGCTGGCCTCGGAAAGGCGGCGGAAAGCTACGAAAACTACGCCCACTATGCGGATATAGAGAAATTCCTGCGGGCGCTGAAGCCGGTTTCACCGGATATTGTGCCAGATAATTCCCTGATAAGGGAGTTCATCGGATAGATTTTATAAAGGAGCAGAAGAAATGAACATCAGAGGATTTGAGAAAAAGGACGTTCCGGCAATGGCTGATATCTGGAACGAGGTAGTCGAGGCTGGGCAGGCGTTCCCGCAGGAAGAAAAGCTGACGGCGGAGACGGCTGAAAGGTTCTTCTCCGAGCAGAGCTTCACGGCGGCGGCAGAGGAAAACGGCGAGATAGTCGCAATGTATATCCTCCACCCGAATAACGTGGGGCGCTGCGGGCATATCTGCAACGCAAGCTACGCTGTCCGCTCAGATATGCGCGGAAAGCACGCGGGGGAGCAGCTTGTCACCCATTGTCTGCACAAGGCTAAGGAGCTTGGATTCCTTGTGCTGCAGTTCAATGCGGTGGTTGCTGACAATGCTCCCGCGCTGGCGCTGTATAAGAAGCTGGGATTCGTGCAGCTCGGCGTTATTCCGGGAGGATTCCGCAAGAAAGACGGAAGCTACGCGGACATTATCCCGCACTACTTTGACCTGAGGAAGCTGTGATGGTAAGACCGTGGTTTTATGACAAATTCGTATGCACCGCCGGCAAGTGCACCGACAACTGCTGTATCGGCTGGGAAATAGACATAGACCCGCCCGCGATGGAGCGCTTCCGGAAAATCCCCGGGGAATTCGGCGGGCGGCTGCGCAGCGCGATACATGACGGCGGACAGCCGACCTTTGCGCAGAAAGCCGGGGAGCGCTGCGCCCTGCTGCGTGAGGATGGTCTGTGCGAGCTTATTCTGAACTGCGGCGAGGACAGCCTGTGCGATATATGCGCGCTCCACCCTAGGTTCTTCAACGATTTCGGGAATGTCTGCGAGGGAGGTCTGGGACTGTGCTGCGAGGAAGTCTGCCGGCTGATGTTCAGCAGCAGCGAACCGCTTCGCTTCGTATGCGACCCGGAGGATACCGCTGCGGAAAGCTCCGACGATGAAGTGACGAAGCTCCTGCGGACGGCGCGGGGGCGTCTGTATTCCATTCTTCAGAACAGGGAGAATCCGCTTTTCGACAGGCTCTCGCAGTGCGCGGAGTACGGCTGGCAGCTTCAGGAAATGTTCGACAGCGGGGAGCTGTGGCTCCCTGATATTCCGCAGGAATGGGAAAGCATTTTCTATCCGGACGATATCTCAAGGCTTCTGGATACCCTCGCGGGAATGGAGGGCATAAACGCCGAGTGGACGGAGCTTTTGGAGCGGCTCACAGAGCGGCAGGAGGAGCTTCTCGACACGCTGCCGGAATTCCTCGCGGCGGCAGAGCCGTGGAGGTACGAGCACATCGCGGTGTACACGCTTTTCCGGCAGCTCACGGACAGCATAGGCGACGGCGCGGTATACGCAAGGGTAATGCTGGCGTGCTGCTCCGCCATAGCCGTTATGATGATGGACTGCATGAAATGGCTTGACAGCGGGAAGCTCACGGAGTGGGACTGCATTCTCGATTTGAAGCTGTATTCAAAGCAGGTGGAGTACTCGCAGGAAAACATCGACGCATTTGTTGAGGAATATTTCTGAGGCGATACCGCACGACGATAATCGTGCGGTTTTGCCTTAATATAAACCAGAAGCCCCCGGAGGATTTTCGGGGGCTTCTGGTATTGGAGGAGTTTAATTTATCATGAAATTGTTTGAGGATAATTATGTTGATTTCTTTCTGTGATTACATTCTATCACTTCCTCAGTCAAAAATCAAGATATATGACAACATTGTAACCATATTTCGGGAAACTGTCATTTTTCAGTAACCATTCCGTTATTATTGTAACCGTTTTGTAACCATTTGTAATTTGCCTGTAATCACGGGTGAAATAAAGGTGAAATTTTTTAAAAAAGACTGTTCAAAGCCCGTAAAATGTGATATACTAATGTAGTATATAAAATGCAGTATTATGCACAGGAGAGAATAAAAATGATATATCTGGACAGCGCCGCCACGACAAAACCCTGTCGTGAAGCCGCGGACGCTATTATGAATACCATGCAGGAGAGTTTCGGCAATGCAAGCTCGCTGCATAAAATGGGAATAATCTCGGAAAAGGTCATAACCGGCGCGAAAAGGACGCTTCTGTCAAAGCTGGGCGAGGGCGATATCATCTTCACCTCCGGCGCGACTGAGAGCAGCAACACCGCCATAATGGGCGCTGCGGAAATTTACCGCCGCACCGGAAACCGGATAGTCACCACGGCGATAGAGCACCCCTCCGTTGCGAATGTCATGAATAAGCTGGAGGAGCGCGGCTTTGAGGTGGTGCGCCTCGCCCCGAAGAATCACCCGGATTTCGAGCAGGCTCTCGCGGACGCCGTGGACGAGCACACGCTTCTTTTAAGCTGCATGGCGGTCAACAACGAGACCGGATTCATCGTAGACGTGAAGCGGCTGTACAAGCTGGTGAAGAAGAAAAATCCCAAGACCATCGTACATATCGACGCTGTTCAGGGATTCCTGAAAGTCCCGCTGGACGGCGACCTTATCAGCATTTCCGGACATAAGATCCATTCCTCCAAGGGAATCGGCGCGCTGTTTATCCGCAAGGGGATACGCATTTCCCCGCTGCTTCTGGGCGGCGGTCAGCAGAAGAATCTGCGCAGCGGCACAGAGCCTGTGGAGCTCATCGCCGGACTGGACGCGGCGGTAAAGGCGTACCACGGCACCGCGGAGCGTTTCGGCGGGCTGAAAGCAAGGCTCCTCGCCGGGCTTTCGGAGCTTTCCGGCATAACCGTGAACTCCGGGGACAACTGCGTTCCGAATATCGTGAATTTCAGCGTTGAGGGCGTTCGTTCGGAGATAATGCTGCACTCCCTCGAGGAGCGCGAGATCTATGTTTCCAGCGGCTCCGCCTGCTCCAGAGGAAAGACCAGCGGAGTGCTCGCGGCTTTCGGGATCCCGGATAAGCTTGCGGACAGTGCGATTCGCGTAAGTATGTGCGCGGAAACAACGGAAGAAGAAATAGACGCGCTGCTTGATGGCATAAAGGCCGGGATAGAGCGTTTTAGAAGATAAAAGAGGAAGAGAACAGATGAAAGAGATAATACTTGTAAAATACGGAGAGATAGCTCTCAAGGGACTGAACAAGTCCACCTTTGAGGATATGCTCCAGAAGAACATAAAGCGCCGCCTGAAGTGCTTCGGAAATTTCGGATTTTTCCGCAGGCAGTCCACTATCTACATCACTCCGCCGGAGGACGCGGATCTTGACGCGGTCATCGGCAGCCTGAAGAAGATTTTCGGTATCAGCGCGATACAGCGCTGCGCGGTATTTCCTAAGGACTTCTCCGTTATTGCGGAGCACGCCGGCGAGTACCTGCGCGAAGCCCTCGAGGGTGCCAAGACCTTCAAGGTGGAGTCCAAGCGCAGCGATAAGGCATTCCCGATGAAGACCCCGGAGATACAGCAGGAGCTCGGCGCGGTGATTCTCGAAGCGTTCCCGCATATCGGCGTGGACGTACACAACCCCGAGGTAACAGTCCGGCTTGAGATCCGCGACAACGGCGCTTACCTCAGTGCGCTCAGGATACCCGGAGCCGGCGGTATGCCGGTGGGAAGCTCCGGAAAGAGCCTGCTCATGCTCTCCGGCGGAATCGACAGCCCGGTTGCCGGCTACATGATGGCGAAGCGCGGACTTATCGTGGACTGCATACACTATGTCAGCCCGCCATACACCTCCGAGCGCGCCCGCATGAAGGTCGAGGCGCTCTGCGAGAAGCTGACCGACTGGTGCGGCAACATCGTATTTTACTGCGTTCCTTTTACTGAGCTTCAGGAGGCGCTCCGCGACAACTGCCCCGAGGAATATTTCACGGTGCTTATGCGCCGTCTGATGGTGAAGATAGCAAACCGTATATGCGCCGCCAACGACTACGGCGCGATAATCACCGGCGAGAGCGTTGCCCAGGTCGCAAGCCAGACGCTCCCGGCCATATTCTGCACGAATGCCGCCGCTGAATACCCGGTATTCCGTCCGGTCATCGGCATGGACAAGCGCGAGATAGTCGATATCGCGCGCCAGATAGACACGTTCGATATTTCCACCCTGCCTTATGAGGACTGCTGCACGGTGTTCTCACCGAAGCACCCGCGCACTCACCCGGAGCTTTCCGAGATACTAAAGGCGGAGGCAAGCTTTGATTTTGAAACGCTTATCGAAAAGGCAGTAAGGGAAACAGAGGTGAAGAAGTTCAGATACGGCAGAAGAACCGTAGAGCTGGACGTCTGATATGACCATAGAAGCAGAAATTACAGCGCTTGCGGGGGAGCTTGTAAAGGAGTGCACTGCGCGCGGGCTGAAAGTCTCCACGGCTGAAAGCTGCACGGGCGGGCTTGTTTCCGGGGCGGTGACGGCTGTGTCCGGAAGCTCGGCGGTGATAGAGCTGGGAGTGTGCTCCTATTCCAACCGCATAAAGCACGGGGTGCTCGGCGTAAGCTCTGATATTCTGGAGAAATACACGGAATACAGCGTTCAGTGCGCCGAGGCTATGGCGGACGGCGTGCGCAGACTTTCCGGAGCAGATTTAGCCGTTTCCACCACTGGAGTCGCAGGACCCACCGGCGGCACGCCGGACCACCCGGTCGGGGAGGTCTGCATGGCTGTCAGCACGGCGCACGGCTGTCACGGAACGCGGTTCCTTTTCGGTCAGCACGACCGGCAGACGATACGCATGATGGCGGTGAAAAAGGCGCTGGAGCTGCTGCTTGAAGAGATAAAGAATAGTTCATTGGGGTGAATATAGTACATGGCAAATTACTCAGAGAAGCCAAAGAAGAAAAAGACGACAGCCTCCAGGGATATTGCGGTCGATAAGCTTGATTTCTACACCGAGCCGCACCACTCCCACAAAAAGGAGGATAAGATAAAGGGCAGACCGAAATCCGGCTGGGCAAGGTTCTGCGCTTCCGTTTTTCCACAGAAGGAGGACGCTACCGGCGAAAAGCTCCGCAAGATAGTGCTTATCGCGGCGGTGATAGTTTTCGTTGCCACCATTGGTGTACTGATATACCAGCTCGCCGGAATGGGCGCGGATAAGGATACGAACTCCCAGATAGCTGATATCGCGGGAGTTCCGGAGGACAGCCTCGTAAACGTAAACCCGGATTACGACCCGTTCAACACAAGCGCCGGACAGGAGACCGCCGGCACGGAGGAAATAGACGTTACTCCGCTGAAAAACACGCCGATAAGCCCGAACTGGACGGAGCTGAAAGCCACCAACCCGGATGTACGTGCGTGGATAAAGATAACCGGAACCAGCGTAAACAACGTTGTCGTGCAGTCCTATGACAACGAGTACTACCTGAAGCGCAACCTCTACAAGGAATACAGCGTTTCCGGCACGGTGTTCTCCTCCTACAAGAACAAGTGGGACGGCACCGATGAAAACATCATCCTCTACGGACACAACATGATAAGCGGCGAGTTCTTCGCGCATATCACACACTACGTCCCGAACGACGCAAGCAAGGAGCCGCTGGCATTCTACAAGGTACACCCGACCGTAATGCTCGCCACACCGGACGGCGGCTGCCAGACCTACAAGATATTCGCGGGAGTTCTTGCGAATACCCAGTCGCAGTACGGCGATGTGTTCGACTATGTTCACAAGACCTCGTTTTACAGCAAGGACGATTTCAACAACTTCATCATCGACGTTATGGACAGAAGCTGGTTCTTCACGGACGTTGACATCACCTACGGCGACCAGATACTCACGATGTCCACCTGCTGCTGGCCTCTCGGCAAGAGCGTGGATACCCGCTGGGTGCTTTTCGCAAGAAAGGTTCGCCCCGGCGAGAGCGAAAATGTCGATGTCACCGTTGCGGAGCGAAACTTAAATCCGAGACTGTTTGACTACTATTACAGCAGGATAGGCGGCTCGTGGACAGGCACCAGCACATGGGACAGATCTAAGCTGCTCAGTTACTGAGGCTCTTCCGTAGGAGGTTCGATATGGCAAACTTTGTTGAGAAGGAAAACATTTTCCTGAGGATAGCGAAATACCTTATCCCATGGAAAGGCGACAAGCCCGCTGAGATAATCCGCAAGTGCGTATTCCTCGGCGCGGCGGTGGTGCTGATAGTTTCGCTGGTCACGATAATCTCATTCTATGGAAGCACAGCGCAGGACAATAAGCTTAACGAGCAGATAAGCGAAATGTATCACGGCTCCGCAAACGTAACAATAGATCAGGTGAAGAAGGACGAGCTGGTAAAGGAATACCCCAAGGTAGACGAGGATTTCCTGCCGCTGCTTGAGCAGAACAAGGACGTTATCGGCTGGATAACCATGGGCGACCCTGATGATCCATTCGTGGATAACGTAGTTGTGCAGGGCGACGACAACTCATACTATCTTGACCACAACCTTAACGGCGAATACAGCAAGACAGGAACGGTCTTTGCGGACTACCGCGAGAAGATAACAGCGGAGCATACTCCCGCGAATATTATCCTTTATGGACACAATATAAATACCGGCGAGTATTTCGCTAAGCTCACGCGCTATTTCAACTACCGCACGCAGCTCAACTACGGGCTGGACTGGTACAAGAAGTATCCGACGATAACCTTTAACTCGCTTTACCGCAAGTCCACCTACAAGATATTTGCCGGAATACTGGTGAATACTGATGAAAAGGACGGCGAGGTTTTCTATTACCTCCAGGGAAGAAAGTTCAAGAACAAGGCGGCGTTCGACGATTATGTCGCGCAGATACTTGACAGGACAACATTCTACACTGATGTTGACCTCCAGTACGGCGATAATCTGATAACGCTTTCCACCTGCATACTCGACTACGGCATTGACGCGCGCTGGGTGATTTTCGGCAGGGAGGTCCGCGAGGGCGAGGATCCGACGGTTGATGTCAGCAAGGTGTACGAGAATCCCGACCCGCTGTACTTCGACTATTATTACAATGTTTTCGGCGGCTCGTGGGGCGGCAGAAAATGGGACCCGGCAATGATCTATGATTACAGCTATACCACCGAAGCGGATACTAAGGCTGAGGATTAAGGCATATACTCTGAAAGGACGTTTTTTCAATGGCAGAAATGGACATGGGGCTTACCCCGAACAACAATAAGAAGAAGCGCAAAAAGAAAAAGCAGAGCTTCGGGAAAAGCCTTGTTACGGGGCTTTTCCCCTGCAAGGGCGACAGCGGCGCTGAGATAGCCCGCAAGCTCATTTTTCTTGGCTCGCTGATACTGATGATAGTGGCGCTGGTGATAATTGCGGTACACTTCATCACCCTGCTGAAGCCGGAGGCTCCGATAGGCACGACCGTAGTAGACGGCAACGGCGGTCAGGTGATACAGGACGACCAGCAGGTTGTTGTAAATCTTCAGGCGCCCACCAAGGAGCAGATAGAAAATCTGCCGGAGGGCTCCATAAACGAGGAATACGCGGCTTACTATGACGCTAACCCGGATTTCGTGGGCTGGGTGACTATAAACGGCACGAATGTTGACTATCCGGTAGTTCAGGGCGATGATAACGAATTCTACCTGCACCACAATTTTGACGGCGAGGACGAATTCGCCGGCACTATCTTCACGGATTATGAGGGCAAGTTCGGACCGGATCAGATGCCTAACAACACGATACTTTACGGTCATAATATGCTGTACAGGTATAAGTTCGCGGCGCTGAACAACTACAACAATAATATTGAGTTCCTGAAGGAGACTCCGGTCATTGACTTCAACACGCTCTATCAGAAAAACAAGTACAAGATATTCTCAGTGTTCATCGTAAATACTGATGAGGAGCACGGCGATGTGTTCGATTACACCAAGTATGTCTACTTCAAGAACAGCGATGAGTTCTACGAGTACATAATGGAGGTAATGGACAGGAGCAAGTACAACACCGGCGTTGACGTTGAGTACGGCGACGAGCTTCTGACTCTCTCCACCTGCGACGGCTCCACCGGATTCGAGAATATGCGTCTTGTCATCGTGGCAAGGAAGGTCCGCGAGAACGAAAGCCCGGACGTTGACACCTCCAAGATAACACGCAAGGACAGCATAAAGTACTTCAAGGCATACACTGATGTGTTTGGCAGCAAATGGAAGGGCAGGACATGGGATATCTCCCTTGTTAAGGGAATGAAGGAGTACCTTGAGGATAACGGACTCATGGACGACCCGTCCAACTACTGATACCGGAGGAAAGAATGAAGAAGCTATCTCTCACAAGAATAATAGCCGCGCTGCTTATCATGAACTGCTATCTGTTCACCTGCGGCGTAATGGGGACTGTCGGCGGCGCCGCCATGGTGAAGCCAACGGAATCCTCCGGCACTGCGGAGGCTGACGGTGCGCAGGATATCGGAGAAGCGGACGGTCAGGGAACGATGGACTTCCTTGTTCCTGACGAGACATCAGCCGGATTAGTGCAGCTAAGTCTCCTGAATATGGCTCCGATGTCGCTTTCCGGAAAGATGGTGCAGAGCACTTACAGCATTCAGGGCGAAGCCGAGCCGACCCCGGAGGAGCTCCCGGTGGACACCGAGGAGATACTCGGCAGCACCGCCGAGGAGGACGCGACATATGAGCCCTCCAGCGATGAGATATACATAACCCTCCCGCCGGAGACGGAGCCGCCGGTGCAGACCACCGTTCCCAAGACCACGGCGACTACGACGCAGGCAACGACCCAGACCACTACGACAGCCCCTGCCACTGAGCCTCCTGCGGAAACCTCGACCACTCCTAAGGAGATAGGCGGTATCCCGGTGGACGCAGACAACGACACGCAGGCTCCCGCAAGCGATGACCAGCTTGATGTTAACGCTCCGACCGATGAATCCGGAACTTCCGGCGTTGGCGGCGAGATACTCTATGTTACAAGCGGCGGCGGCACCGTTTCAGGTACCGCGCTTGATATAGTCAGCAAGGTAACGCAGAACGAGGTAGGCCACACCTTTGCGCCCGAGGCGATAAAGGCGCAGGCTGTCGCGGCTTATACCTACATAAAATTCTGCAATGAGTACGGAACTTACCCCAGCGTAGGGCTGGCAAGCACGGTTTCGGATTCGGTAGCGGTTCTGGTGAATTCCGTTATTGGCAAGGCGGTATATTACAACGACTCGCTTATACAGGCGGTGTATTCCGCTTCTAGCGCGGGATATACGGCTTCCAGCAAGAGCGTCTGGGGGACCGAATATCCGTATCTTGAGAGCCGCTTCTGCGACCTAGACAAGCAGTACGATCCGAATTACGGCAGAAAGGTGAAGTACACCTCTGACGAGATAAAGAGCAAGGTGCTCGAAAAGACCGGAATAGAGCTCACTGGCGACCCGTCCGGCTGGCTCGCGATAGAGGGCAGGGTAGACGGAAACTATGTCGGTCAGATGAGCGTCGGCGGCTACCACAGCTACACGAACTCCAGCGGAGATTCTGTGAAGATAACCGGACGCGTGTTCCGCGAGAAGATAATGAGCTTCGACCTGCGTTCAAGCGCGTTTGACGTTGAATACGACGCAGGCACGGACGAATTCACGTTCACTACTTATGGCTACGGTCACGGAGTCGGCATGAGCCAGAACGGCGCAAACGCTCTCGCTACCTACCTTGGCTATGATTACAAGCAGATACTTACATATTACTATCAGGGAACTGAGGTAAAGTAAATGGTATAATACCGGTCAGTTCTGCCGTGCAATAAGGGCATGGCATGGACGCCACGCAACAAAAATGCGGGAGGGGCAAGCCCCTCCCCTACATAAATTATGGGCTGTGAAAATCACAGCCCATAATTTTATACTCCTATCCACATCATAACAAGCTCAGCTATAAGCACTCCCGCACAGGCGGAAATCGCAACTGTGAGAAGCCCGCGGTTGAAGAACGCCGCGACCAGAGCCGCCGCAAGTCCCACACAGGCGGTGATCACTGAGCCCGTGCTGAAGAATATCCCCGGTATAGTCATCGCGGTAAGCACCGCATATGGAACGTAGTACAGGAAGCTCAGCACAAAAGGAGAGCGTATCTTCTTGCGGATAGCCGCCAGCGGGAGCATTCTGATGAGGTATGTAACGACTGCCATTGTCGCGATGGACAGGCACAGGTAAAGTGTATCAGTCATCTGCTTCACCGTCCTCTACTGGTCTCGGGAACAGCAGCGCACCGATCACCGCCGCAATTATCGTGCATATTATCACGGAGAATCCGGAGGTAATGAAGCTGAACACCGGCACGAATTTTATCACGCAGGAGACCGCCGCCGCAATAAGCGCCACAACGAGAACCCCCCTGAATCTGCGCGCAGGGGGGATAACTATCGCGATGAACATTCCGTAGATGGCGATACCGAGAGCCGCCGTAACTATTTCCGGCAGTACGTTTCCGAGGAGTGCACCGGCAGCCGTGCCGGCAGTCCACATTATGGCGGGAAGCGTGATCAGCCCGTACATATACGCGGGAGTTACCTCGCCGTCACGCGCGCTTGCCACCGCGAAAACCTCGTCGGTGATGCCGAATGACGTTGTAAGCCTGTGGAACATACTGTAATTGCTGCACAGCTTCTGGCTAAGGGAAAGGCTCATCAGCGAGTATCTCAGGTTGATTATGAGCTGGGCAACCGCGATTTCCGTGAAGCCGCCCATTGCTGCGATGGTCTCAACGCCCGCCACCTGTCCGGCAGACGTAAGGCAGGTCAGCGAAATAAGTATAGCCGCGAGCGGCGGGATACCTTTCTGTATCGCCATGATACCAAAGGCAAAGGACACGGACAGATATCCGAGCCCTATCGGAAGTCCGCCCTTGAAGCCCTCCATATATTCAGAACGATCAGTTCTGACATTTTTCTCTTTTTCTGGCATAATGCTCCCTTTTCTTTCAGGCGATACCGAGCTGATTTTCGCGTATTGCCTGCATTTTGTTCACATACAACTTTATTATTGTAGCACAAATACGGGCATAATTCAATAGCCATTTTGCATAAGAAATCAGGGTATATTGACAAGAAAACGCGCAGGTTTTATTCAGCCTGCGCGTTTTTGTATTCAAATTACTTTTTAACTCTCTCGTAGCGGAAGAATCTGATATTGCGGCACTCGGAAGCGATGACCGGGGACACTTCCTTGAGCTCCCAGTTTCTGTCGTGCTCGATGTCCTCAAAGAACACGTCGCCGTGGAAGCACTCGTATATCCTTGTGATAAGAGCCTCGTCGCAGTACGGCAGTAGTTCATTGAAAGTTTGGGCGCCGCCGATCACGTATATCTTGCCATCAGCCTTTTCTGCGTACTTCAGGAAATCTTCAACGGAGCCGAAAACCTCCGCGCCGTCAAGCTGCTTCACTGTGCGGGAAAGAACGCAGTTTTTCCTGTCCGGAAGCGGTTTTTTCGGTAAGCTGTCCCAGGTCTTTCGTCCCATAATTACTGTTGAACCGGTGGTGGTGTTCTTGAAGAATTTCATGTCCTCGGGAATGTGTGTCAGAAGATCTCCGTTCTTTCCGAGGGCCCAGTCGCAGTCCGCTGCAAGTATTAAAGTCATATAATGTCCTCCTTGAAAATAATCGCTGTTTATATAATACTATTTTTCGGCGGGATTGTCAAGAGTCTGTCCAAGGTAAACGCTTTTGTTCATCATAATTTCAATAATGAACAAAGTCTGATGTATGATTTCGGACAGAATTACCAGTGACAAAACCATTTTTGTGGTGTATAATATATCTATGATGTTCACTTGCGATAAATTTATGAACAGGAGGCTGCGATGGACGGGAAAATATATATGTGCATAGACCTGAAGAGCTTCTTTGCTTCGGTGGAGTGCGCGGATATGGGGCTAGACCCGTTTAAGGAAAATCTGGTGGT
>CALBGD010000356.1 GCA_937893735.1 uncultured Clostridia bacterium
TCTGATCCTGATACTTACCGTTTACAAGATCAATCTGGTTGGCTTCAGAACCGTATGTTGTGAAAAGCGTATCCTGAATCTCAGAAAGTCTCTGCTTGACCTCGTTGGTTTCCTCGGCGGCATTTTTCAGTTTGATGTACTCCTGAGTAAGTTCTCTGATATCTTCTGCCGCATCTGCGCTCCTGCTGGCAGCGTCAAGGAAATCATTTGCAGACTGGTGCAGGTCGTTAATTTTTTCGGTTGCTGAATCAGCGCTGAGTGAAAGCGTTACAAACACTCCGATAAGCACTGATATCACAGAAACCACTGCCATGTATGGATTTGCAGATACAACGGCATTGTTCGCAGCCTGAGCAGCAGTCGCGGAATCTGTGGCGGTCTTTATTCCCTGAAAAGATGCAATAATTGACTTGGCGGAGGAATTGAACGATGTAAAGAAATTCGATCCTGCCATAAGGCTCTTGTATGTTACAACGCTTGTGGTGACTCCGGCAAGTGCCGAACCCACCAACTTGATATTTGTTATCAAAAACGACAGAGTTCCGGATATAAATGAGCTCACATCAGCCGATACATCTGAGATATCGGCTTCGGATACAGTCCTGCTGATTTCATCTGCTGTATCTCCTATAACAGGAAGCAGCTTCTCTGCAAATGTATTTGTGAGATTGTTTATTTGATTCTTCGCGACCTGAATTTTCTCCGCAGTAGTGTCCATCATCGTGTCCGCAGCATCGGAAGCAGCTCCGGCAGAATTGATCATAGAATCAATATTGCTCTTGAAGCCCTCCATATTCGACAGCAGGATAGAAGCCGCCTTAGCTCCTTCAGATGAAGAGAACATATCCGACAATGATTTTCCGGTGGACTGCGCATATTCGTCCATCAGCTTGAGAACGTCTGTAACGTCGTATCCCATCGCGGAGATCTCAGAGAATTTCTTGCCCGCCATTTCGGTTCCGGCAGTTGCCGCCATCATCGCCTTTTCAGCAGTCGAACCGGAAGCTCCAAGCTCGTTGATCATCGCATTGAGGTAAGTCGTAGTCTCTGCCGTGGCAACGCCGTTCGCCGTTACAGTGGCATACATAGCGCCGAGCTGGTCGAATGCAACATTAACGCCGTTCGCGGTCGGAATCAGCTTACCCATGTTTGAAGCAAGCTCGTCAACGGTGGTCTTACCGAGATTCTGGGTCGTTATGAGAACGTCCTGAACATGAGCCGCCTCTGACATTTCCATGTGATAGGCGTTCAGAGCCGTAGTAACTATATCAATAGCGGTAGCAGTCTGCGTAAATCCGCCCTTTGACAGCTTTACTGATTTCTCAACAAAATCAAGCACATTATCCTGCGGAACTCCAGCTGACAGCGCCGAGTACATTGATTCGGCAAGGTCTGTGAACGCAACGCCTGTACGGTTAGAAATGTCGATAAGCCCCTCAAAATATTTTGTGAGATCATCATTTTTGATCAGAGTGCTTGCTTTGGCAAACGCCGTTTCATTACTAATCGCCATGCTGACAGCATTAGCAGCCGTTTCTTTTAATGCCGAACCGAGCATTCTTATTCCCTGCGTAACCGCTTCCGAAACCAGATTTGCCTTTATGATATCTCCGGTCTTGAGCGCGGCGTCGCCAGTGTCAGAAATACCGTCTTTCAGCCCGCCGACCGCGCCGGTCATGTTGTCCGCCGGGGTCGTGTCTGTTGCTTCGGTGATAGCGGCGCCGAGCTGTTCGGCGGAATTCTGCACATTAAGAACCGCTTCTGCCATCTGCTGTGCCGGTGCGATATCGAGCGAATCCTGAACGGTTTCGCCGAGGCTTTCCGCAGCGCTCTGGACATTGTTCACAGCCTCAGCCATCTGCTGAGCCGGCGCGGCGTCCATGGAATTCTGCATGGTATCGCTGAGCTGTTCGGCAGCGCTCTGGACTTCGTTTACAGCCTGCGTCATGTTGTCCGCGGGAGAAGTATCCAGCGCGTCATGTATGGTATCTCCGAGCTGCTCCGTTGAACGCTGCGCTTCAGAGGTATCGTTGCGTGTGACGATACGCACATATCCATCTGCCTGTGACATTAGGTTGCCCCCTTTCTTCCGATTTTTGATATAAAGTCCTGAGCGGCGGTGCTGCGTTTTATTTCATGCAGCGACATAAGCTCCGGGTTCTTCCGGACGAACTCTTTTTCGCTGTCCGTGAGCTTTCCGGACTGCTGCCGCGACCGCAGACTTATTAGTGTATTAAAAAAGCAGTCCCTGCCTAAATCGGCAAAAAGACTGCGGAATTTCCACCAGTGGAGATATTCAACCGAGTTTAAATCAATGTTGAAAGTGCTTTTAAACGCGGTATAAATATAGCTTGAATCTTTGGTAAGGCTGTATACCTGCTGCTGTTTCAGCTTTGCAGCGTCGGCTTCCTCGCCAAGATTCAAGAATTTCAGCCCCTGCTTTATTGCAAGGGCTGTGTTCTTCGGCGGATCCGGGTAGAGGAGTGTCAGCAGCACGGTCAGTTTTTCGTGCTCCATGAGCCGCTCGTCTTCCAGCGCCTGTATAGCGCGGAGGCACACCCGGAAATCCGTATTTATAGGTACCGCTTTGCCGTCGATCATGACTGCCTGCGGCATTTGTTCAAGCAGGTAATTCACTTCATCACACCGCCCTGAATCGCTTCGGTGTAGTGCCTGATAAGCTGGTCGGAGGTCTGGGTAAAGTATTTTGCGGTTTCGCA